>DAHVDN010000036.1 GCA_027313505.1 Candidatus Dormiibacterota bacterium | reverse complement strand
CCAAGGTGACCCGGCCAGGAGAGCGACCACCACCTCGTTGATGACCTACAACCATCAACTCCCATCACCAGCCGGCTGCCCTGCGACCGCGGGTGCTCCAGACCTCGAGAGGAAGAACTGGTCTCTATCCGACATGTTGGGCTGGGTTCTCTCAGGTCCCCGGACCGTGGCTGTCCCGAGGTCGCAGACCGTCACCCAATGGTCGGGAGTCGGCCGACGGCCCACAGCCTCGGCCGCAGGGCTAGGAGACCGGGCTCCCCTCCACCATCAGGGTGATCGCCCTAGCCAGAGCAAGCGCGGATTCCCGGCCGAGTTCCACCGCGACCCTCGCAGATGGCCCGAGTTCGGGGTTGACGAAATCGATGTTCAGAGCGTGCTCCATCGGCGCGCTCACCGGGTGGTCGAAGTAGACCGTCGCCGCCTTCAGCTCAAACCAACCGTTCGCTCCCTTGCCGCTGCCCTCGAGCAGGACTCGATCGGTCCGATATGTGCACATCTCCATCCCCTCAAGCTGCCAAATTCACGGCAAGAAACTTCCAGATCCGCGCCCAGCCATCCTTGGCGGCCTCGGGACGGTAGCTGGGCCGGTCGACCGCGAAAAACGCATGCCCTGCACCCTGGTAGCTGTGAAACTCATGCGGCTTGCCATGCCCTGACAAGAGTTCATCGAGCTCTTTGACTTCGGACGCGCTCGGATGCTGGTCTTCCTCGCCGAACAGTCCGAGCAATGGGCACGAGAGGCTGTCTACAAGGTCGGTGAGGGGGCCGACTTTCAGAGGGAAACCCTCCGGGGGCTGGCCCACTACGAACGCGCCGTAGCAGTCAATGGCAGCCTGGAGGGGCAGACTGCAGGCGGCAAGGAAGGACTGCCGCCCGCCGGAGCAATAACCTATCGCCCCCGCCTTGCCGTTCGACTGAGGCAGGCCCCTTAAGTATGTGAGGCAGCCTGCGACGTCCCCGACCAGCCTGTCGTCCGGCACTCCCCCACTCGCTCTTGCCGCGGCCGCGGCATCGTCGGCACTCGCACCTGGAGCCTCTCTGGTGTAGAGGTTGGGACAGATGGCTAGGTAGCCTTCTGCGGCGACCCTCCTGGTTATTTCCTTGGTGCCCTCGTCATAGCCAGGCATGTGGTGGATTACCACCATAGCTCCCGTCGATCGTTGATCCAACGGTTCGGCCAGGTAGGCCTCGATTCGGTCCCCAGAACTGCCTTCGAGCCATATCGTCTCGGCCCGCAGATCACCCTTCATGACTTCACTCCAATTTCACCCTTCACACGCAATACCAGGAAGGTAGGCGGCGCCGATGACCTCTCTGCTAATTCCTCCTCCGTCGGAACTACCCGTGCATCTTCAGGTACTGGGCCGAGATCTCCCGAAGGTGGCTGTCGACCCCGCCCATCGCCTGACCCTTAGGAAGGTATTGCTTCGGGAACTTGGCTACTGAGGTGTAGTTGGTGTCGCAGACATTTGCCAGGGGACTGAGCACCGCCTGCGTCACCAGCTGATAAGCGTCCAGGGTGTCGAGCCCGTAGTCCTCGTTGAGCCAGTGGACAAGGTCGGACTGGGCGATCCGGAACGCGTCCTCCAAGGGCCTGACCGAACCTGTGGAGATGATATGACTCGCGGACTCGATCCGGGGCCAGGGACAGGCACGGCCCTTTAGCAGCTCCACCGCAATCACGGTGTTCATCGCAGTCTCCACCGCCACCCCACAGGTCTCCCCCTCCCCCTGGCGAGCGTGCCCGTCACCTAGCGAAAGCAGGGCCCCGGGAACATTCACCCCCAAGTAGCAGGTGACTCCAGCCCGCATTTCCGGGGTGTCCATGTTTCCGCCGAACGCGTCTGGTACCAACGCCGAGCGGACCTCGAGGTTTGCTGGAGCGACCCCCACCGTGCCGTGCATCGGATCCATCGGGAGGTCCACTTCGAAGGTTCCCGAGTGGGCCCGAAAGCGGCAGGTGCGTGCCACCCGGTCCAGCTCCCAGATCCACACAGCCTCCGGCAGAGGGTCGTGAAGCAAAGCTGTTAGGTGGGTGGCAGTCAACGCTCCAAATAACGGGACGGTGGTCGACGCGGCCCAGTCCCTAGCCGGTTCGATCGAGATGAAGTGCACGGCCACGGTGTCCCCGGGCTCTGCCCCCTCAATGTGGAAGGGGCCAGTCTGCGGGTTCAGAAATGGGAACTCACAGACCTCCGAGACCAGATCGATCTCGCTGCGGACTCTGCCAGCGAAGCAGTCTTCGGTGAACAGCCGCAGCACGGTGCCAGGTCTAATCCGAGCGACCGGCTCGACTCCTCCGAAGGTCCATGCATAGCGTGTCGGATCCGGAGCCAACGAGATAACCTCTAGCCCGCTCACGCCGCCTCCTTGGGTGACTTCAGCCCGCCGCGTCGCATCCTGTGCTCCGTTAGTATCGCCGACTAGTAAGTTCCTTCGCAGGGCAATTACCAGGACCCCTGAACATCTTCTCTTGGTCAGCTCTCACAGCCGAATCCCAGTAATGGGTGGTCGAATTGAGGCTTCCAGATGTCGCGATCGTCCCCATGGGAGAATCTAAGGGGAAGTTGCCGGGGCGAGCCGTGAGCTTCAGCGCCGTCGCCGCTCTTGGCATCGACGCAGCGGGCGTGGGCGCATGGGTTGAATTCGGTGCCCTCGACCAAGGCATCTCCCGGGAGGCGCCCGCGGCAACCCTGCCGCGGTCTACGCCTACCGCTTTCCTACTTCCTGGTCCACCCAGGACAGGGCGGCAGTCGCCTAGCTGGCCGTTGTGTACGCGACTTCGGAGGAGTTGATTTCGAGAACCCTTCCCTGTGGACCTTCGAGCACGGTCCGAGCACCATCTGTCGCTGCGACACCGGCGACTCCCTCTTTCCTGGGCACTGCGACGAGCTGCAGAACTGTGGTGGTGGTCGATCCGGATGAGGCTGTCCGGCTGCTGATCTGCGGCCTAGAGCGGCCCCCCTTAATGTCGCTCCGGCCCCTCGACCTCTGGAACTGTGACCGGCAGCTCCCAATGAAAGAGACCCAGACCCATAGTGACGATTCCCCGGCCACCGTATTCGCCGATGTGGGGCTCGCCGCCGGAAACCAGGAGGTTGTCGGGTTCGTCTGAGCCCTCCGCCAGCGGCAGCAGACGGTCGACCGAGGTGATCGGTCCGGCGACCAGCGCGGCCGTTGTCAGCCGGACCGGGGCAGATCGGACCGGGAGTGCGCCCTGGAGGGGGGCGATTCCGGAGTCGCCTCGTCGCAAGGGGCTGAGCTGCACCCATAAAGCAACGGGAAGGTCACGACCAAAGATGGCGCCGCTCCCTTCGCCGGGAATTGTCGAACGTCGTAACCACCGCCACCGGGGAGTCGTTGGAACGATCGCACATTGGCCAGTGGGCTGGCACGACCAAGATGGACCGCGAGCCGGTATCAGCGGCCGCCCTTAGGAGACGAGACGCAAAGGCATCGCCGGAGGTCGCCGTGATACTAACCCGCCGCGTAGCGCTCAGCGTCGGCCCTGCCGCGGTGATCCTGGTACTAGCCTCGTGCGCGTCCCTGCCGGGAGGATCGACCGTCAAGAGGTCCACCACCTCCCCGAGAACCGCCAGCTCACCAACTCGGGCGCCCCACACCTTAACGGGTGCCTTCCCCGCAGCACCAAATATTAAGGTCCCCTCCGGTTTTGACGCCCAGGTCTACGCACGTGGGCTCAGGGCCCCCACCGCCATGGCATTTGGACCAGACGGACGCCTTTACGTAGCCGAGCAGGGTGGGGAGATCGTGACCGTCGCGCCCGATTCCAGCTCGCCAGTGCTCTTTGCAGCGGGTTACCCGACACCGCTGGGCCTGGCCTGGCTCGGCCACAGCCTCTTCGTCTCAGCACAGGGACAGCTCGACAGCATCCAGCTGGTCGACGGAGTAGCTGCTGCGCGCCGGACGGTCCTTTCGGGCCTCCCGTACGGCGAGCACCAGCAGGACGGCGTTGCCGTAGCGACAGATGGCAGACTCTACATCGGTAGTGGCTCAACCTGCGACGCCTGTGCGGAGACCAGCTCTGAGAGTGCTGCCATCCTCACCGTCAATCCCGATGGGACTGGACTTCAGGTGGTTGCCAGCGGCCTGCGCAATCCCTACGGCCTTGCCGTGCAGCCCAGCACCGGCCAGCTATTCGCAGACGTCAACGGGCAGGACAATCTGGGCAGTGCAAGTGATCCGGAGCCCGCCGACATGCTGGTCGCAGTCACGGCGGGTGCGCAATATGGATGGCCACGTTGCTGGCCCGACGCTCGCCTACTCGACCTGCAGGGCCAGTGTCAGGGGGTGACCCCGCCAGCAGCATATCTGGCACCCCATGCCGCGCCGGCGGGAATGAGCTTTTACATCGGGACCACCTTTCCGTCGTCATATCAGGGGAACCTCTTCATCGCCGAATGGGGTAGCAACTTCCCCTACGGCAACACCGGTCACGTGGTGGTGAGGGTGGTCCTGGGTGTCAATGGCTCTGCGCCCATCTCCCAGGTGAGCGTGTTCGCCTCCGGCTTCCAGCACCCTATCGGAGTCGTCAATGAGCCCGGGGGCGCACTCTTAGTCGCCGACTGGGGCACCGGCGCGATCTACCGGATTCAAGCCTCCGGGCATCGCTGAAGTGCCCCGCGACCACCGAATTGGCTAATTTCCGGCCAGAAAGCACAGACCAAGGGGGGCCCGGGTGCCGTGGTCGAGATAAGGACCGGCTAGTGGCCGCCAATGAGCCGCAAGATGTTGTGCTCGCCAAGAAGAGCGAGCCATCGACGGTCTAACGCTTCCTCAGCTCGCGAGCAAATCCAGCCCGAGGAGGCAGCATCTAACTCAGAGCCGCGGCGGCATCGGCCTCACCGATCCTGTCGGGCCGCCCCTACCGGGTGCTGGGATCGCAAACTGGGCTACACCGAGAGCGGGTAGCGATCTTACCGATACGCCCTGGTAGCCGGTGAAACGCAACTGAAGGGTGTGCAGCCCCAGACGATTTGTCGGCAGGTCAAGCGACTTGCAGCAGTCTAAGGAGCAGAACAAAGACCCCAACGCCCGCGCTCCCGATGAAAAGGCAGCAGGTGAGCGCTTCGAGGCCGCAGCAGCCAGCCCGACGAACCGCTCGCGTGGTCCGCCTTCCAACATGCCGGCCGTAGTGGTGGGGGGGCATGACTCCGAATATACGCCCAGCTTGAACGACTTGCCCTGGGGAAATCGATTCGGCCCACAGCGGCGCGGAGCCGCTTGACCTGCGCGAGCCGGTGGGCCGCGCGACCTGCCTTACGGCAGAGGGCCAGCTCCCGGACCAAACCGACAGACGTCGAACTAAAGTGGGCCCAACCGGACAGGTGCAGGCACTGCCCTGCATCCTCCCGGTTCTTCCTCCGCAGGAGCTCTTTTGGCCGGCCTGAACACCGGGGAAGCAGTCAGAGCAGAAGGATGCCGTCCAAGAGGAGGTTGGAGGACTTAGTTTGCCGCCTCCGTGCTAGCCCGTCGGCGTTTGCGCGCCATGTGGGTCGCGGTCGCGACCTGGGGGCGCAAACGGGGAAAGCGACCTGGGGCCGGTTGCCACCTACGCGAGCTTCTCCCTGAAGGGCTCAGGCGCGCAGAGCGCTGCCAAAGATCACCGCTGGAGCTGGAACGCGAAGCCCGACGAAACGGGTCGGCACCCGCCGCAGGTGAGAGATCACGAACCCAGCTTTGACGATTTCATCTTCGGTATTCCGATTCAGATGACAACCGCCCGCCAAGAGCGACCAGAGTGGATCGGCGCGGTCTTGAATGGCTCCGCCCAGTCGACCCCCACGAACGTGCTCGTAGAAGCGGAGCTCACCCCCGACCTTGATAACGCGACGCAGCTCCGCCAACGCCATCGCGGGATATTCCACAGAGCACATGACCAGCGAGGTGACTCCGGAGTCGACGGACTGGTCCGCCAGTGGTAGGCGCTCCGCGCGGGCCTCCTGGACTCTGATCGGAACCGGAGATCGGCGGGCCGCTCGCAGGGCGACCCTTCTTAGGTGCGCTTCGGGCTCCACCGCCAGAACCGAGCTCACCTCACGCGGATAGTGGGCGAAGTTGAGGCCACTTCCCGCACCCACCTCCACCACCTGTCCGGAAAGTCCCGCCAGCAGCTCCCCTCGGAGGGAGTCACCACCCATTGCCTCCCCAAGTGGGGCGAGGGCGGCGTAGCAACGCGCGAACACTGGATGCTTTGAGCGGACCGAAGGCGGCTCTTTCATTCGATCTGATGTTCTCACGGCCCTAACGCGAGACTTGTGTTCCAGATTCCTCCTCCGTCAAGCGTGGGGCGGCCCCTGGCGCGCCAGCTCCGTAGATGCTGGACCAACCGCCCCTTTCGTGTCACGGGCCCCTGATGCGCTATTCGGAAACGTGGCGAGCCTGGCAGGAGGACAATCTCGGCATGAGCGCCGCAGATAGATGGAGTTCGGCCCTGGCCGACTGGGCCATCCCCGAAAGGATTCTGTCCCAAGCCGCAGAGTCACCATGGGACCTGCCACCCTGGGTCTTCTCAGAGGCCGCCATCCGCTCTCTCACGTCGCCGCCCACCCCAACCCACCTCCTGATCAATGCCCACCTGCCCACGGGTGGGGTGCTCCTAGACGTCGGCGCCGGAGGCGGCGCGGCCAGCCTACCTTCGTCCGACAAAGCCGGCTTGATCGTGGCAGTGGACCAGAGCCCCACCATGCTGCGCCAGTTCCTGCAGCTGGCTGAGGGCAGGGCGGCCGCAACCACGGTTGTGGGCCACTGGCCCGAGGTCGCGGGTCAAGTAGAGGTAGCTGACGTGGTGGTTTGCGCGAACGTGGCCTACAACGTGTCGGCACTGGGCGATTTCGTGGAGGCGCTGACCCATAAGGCCCGACGTGGTGTGGTCATGGAGCTGACCGCCTCTCACCCACAGGCGCCACTTGGTTGGCTTTGGAAACACTTCTGGCAGCTAGACCGACCGACTTCGCCCACGGCCGAGGATGCCCTTGAGGTGATCCGGGAACGAGTGCGCAAGGAGGTCCAGGTGGTCACCTGGACCGGCCCGGAGCCGCTCGCCCTGGCGGTCAATCCCGAAGCGGTAGCGTGGACCCGCAGGCGTCTGTGCCTCGAGCCAAGCCGCGAGGCAGAGATCAGAGACCTACTGTTGACACACCCCAGCGACACGCCGGGACAGATGGTCACCCTAGGGTGGCGCGGTGACGCCTCGGACGGTTGAAGCCCGGCCTTGGCCCCTCGGCCGATGGAAGCTGCTTTGCCACGGCTCGCTACCGCAGCAATCGCGAGAGCCGCCTGTCGGCAAAGACCCTGCCGTTGGTTTGGCAGGTCGGACAGTAATTGAGGATTCCCTTCACGAAGCTGACCTCGCGCACCAAGTCGCCGCACGCTGGGCAGGGCAGCCCGGTCCGGCCGTGGACCGACAGGTGCTGTGTCCTATGTGCCCTGAGTGCCGAGGGATCCACCCCGACCGCCAGTTCAACCGCCTCTCCCAACAGCCGGACCAGGGAAGTCCCAAGCCGCTCCCAGTCGTCGGCAGACAGCCGGTCGGCGGACCTGAATGGGGAAAGATGAGCCCGATGCAGGATTTCGTCGGAGTAGGTGTTGCCAACTCCAGCGATCAGCGATTGGTTCATGAGGGCGGTCTTCAAATTTGAGCTTGTTGAGGAGAGCCTGATCCTGAGAGCCTCTTTGGTGAAATCGTGGGAGAGGGGGTCTGGGCCGAGAGCCGCCACCCCCGGGACACGGCTCGGCTCGTCCACTACCCAGATGGCGAGCCGCTTTTCGGTGCCCGACTCGGTCACCTCCAGGCCGGGGCTTACCTCGAGGCTCGAGTCTTCAATGAGGCGCACGGTCAAGGCGACCGCCTGGCGCCGGTGCCGAGACTCGGCTGGAGGAAGGCTCTCCCGCCACCACACCCATCCCGCTCGGGCCAGGTGAATGACCAGCCAGAGGCGATCAACGGAAACACAGAGATACTTGCCCCTGCGCGCCCACGCTCGAATCGTCCCTCCCTCAAGGGCGCTGAGCCCGGGGCTGTAGGTCTTCATCGCTGCGACGGAGGTGAGCTCCGAGCTCGCGATCCGCTGTCCGGCCGACCGAACGCCCAGAGCCCGGCAGAGCGCCTCCAACTCAGGTAACTCCGGCACAACGAAATGGAAGACTACCGGGATCGGGCAAGATCTTGTATGGGCCCGTTCGAGCCGGCAAGCAGTCGAGGCCCTGCAAGAACGGCGCTTGGGGGATCGCATCAAACCGGCACGGGCCAGTGAGCGTCCCGTGAACCCCGGCCCCACGCTCCCTGCGACCGAGCATCGTCAGATCCGGATCAGCTTCGGGGGGAATGGGCGGCGACTGCCCGCGCAACAGGGAGGGGCCGGCCCAGGGCTTTGGGACTCACAGTGAATAGGCAGAATCGCGACCCATGGAGGTTGGCCGAAATCAGCCGTGCCCTTGTGGCAGCGGCCGCAAGTACAAACAGCGCCACCTGGAGCGCCAATCCGAGGCCGCCCCAGAAGGCGGGCTCTGGCGACAAGTGCACTCGCTCGTCCCCCGAATGACAAAGGACCTGCTGCACTTCCTGCGGGCCTCATACGGTGTCTCCCTCCTCGATGACGCCTGGTTCGAATTTACTCTCGGAGCGGAGAAGACATTCGACTCCGAATCGAGGCAGGTCGCGGTCTTCTTGCCCTGGTTCTTCTACGAGTGGGTCCCCAGCACTGCCCGGCCGGGCCTGTCGTTGACCGAGGTCCATCACTTCCCGCTGGCTGCCGCCTACCTGCGGATCAACCGTAGAATCGAGAACACGCTCACGGTCAGCTACCTGGAAGCTGCTGGCGCGGCTGCATTCAGCTTTCACGACGTGGTCACGGTTTCGCCGGGCGAAGGCTTCGTGCTGCGGGACGCCCTCACCGGCCAAGTGGCAACGGTTGTTGAGCGGTCGGCCTCGCGAATGGTTCCGAGAGGGAACATTCTTTTCGCAAAGGTGGTGAGCTTAGACGGGCTGGCGGTGCTTGACGGCTGCTCCCCACTCTCATTTCCCCCGCTGGTCAAAGCCGACGTCATTGACCTTCGCAAACGGATCGCGCCACAGCGAACGGCTATAACTCCGGAGCTCATACGATCCCAAAGCGGAGCCGTCCTGGAGCAGTACCACCAGACGACAGAGCGCCTGCTAAACTCCGCGCCCCCAGTCTTCCAAAACACCGCTGGGGACCCCCTGCTGTTCTGTCGCGTGACCTATGAGGTCCCGTCTGCCCAGGCGGCTTTCGATGCGCTCCATTCTCTGAGCCCGGGCCAGACCGCCAGCGACCTTCTCGTTGGAGCGACAAAGGACGAATCTGGCCAGGTAGGGGCGGCCGAGCTACCCTGGCTCAAGAAGGGGAACGCCAATCACGACTGGCAGAACACCGTCCTCGGGCGCATTCAGATCGACGGAACACGAGTCGTCGCTGAGACCAACTCTGAGCGACGGGCTGAACACTTTCGCGAGCTTGCGGACGAGTTGTTTCCCAAGGGCAGTCGCTATCTCTCAACCGTCCTGGAGTCAATAGAGGCGGCGCTGGAGGCGAACGGCCATGCCCCTCCCCCCCTGGGAGAGCAGTCTGATCCCCTCGACCAGAGCCCGGAGCTGCGAGGGGTCCTGGAGGAACAGATGCGCGCCCACTACCGGGACTGGGTCCGAATGAAAGTCCCCGCCCTTCAAGATAGGACCCCCTTGCAGGCGATGCGCTCGAAGGATGGTCGCGAAATGGTTGAGGCGCTATTGCTCGATCTTGAGCAAGAGGTCAACCGTACCCCCGGCTTGACCAGGGAGATCATCTCTGAGCTGCGCGCAACCCTACATGCCACTGTGAAAGGCTAGGATCGCTGGCGACACCTCCGGGAGGCCCTTCCAGCTCAACGGGGGCTTTGCGATGTATCAACCAACCCAGCCCCACAGGAACCCACCGCCCAGGCTTGGTACGCGAGCTCCCTGCGCCGAAGCGCGGACACCGGCCGTTCCATTCCGGACCCCTCTCGGCCGCCCGGTAACAGCCCCGAAAATTTTGACCGACCATCTCCGCCCAGCCCCTTGGTCAGAGATGGAAACCGGGAACCATGCTAGTCGAGGACGCCGCCCCACCAAGGAGCGGAGTCAAGTTCAGCAACTCCTCGACGCTCCTCAGCAACGAAAAATGGTTGTAGGCCACGCCGACACGTGCTCCAGCGGGAACTGAAGGAGCAATCACCAGCGTTGGAACCTGCTGGGTCGCACCATCACTCTCGTCCCAGGTGATGAAGATAGCTGTCTGTCCCGACCGGTACTCAGGTGCCGACAGCAATTGCGGGACCTCTGACGACAACCAGGAGTCACCAGCTGCAGTGGAGCAGTCGTGCATGTCGTGGCAGAGGTTGGGAGTGATGAATGTGAAGGCCGCCGAAATGTTAGGAGGACTCTGAAGGACCACATCCTGGGCACGGCACTCCCCGATGATGCCCGGGTAGTAGGCGGCGGGGTTGTGCTTTACAGCGTACTCGCCGGAGCTCTGCTGGCTACAGTTGCTGGGCATGCTCTCCTCCAGCGAGCGCCAGCCCGTACCCAGCAGGCTGAAAATGCTCGGTGCGGAGACCGGATTTGCGGCAGGTCCGGAGTCATTGACGATCCCCTGGGTGGACCCGGAGGTCAGGGCGATGTAGTTGGGCAGACTGGGGTGCGCCACAGCCTGGTAATTGGTCGCCAAACCGCAGAGATCCGCCAAGTGGTTGACGTAGGGTGCCGCTGATGAGCCGATAATCGACTGGTAGCTTCGGTTCTCCATCACGATCAGAACCACGTGTTTCAGATGGGTTGGAGGCAGGCCGCCCAGGCCGCACGGCTGGGCCACCGTCGGCTCCACGGGAGATGGGGAAAGGGTGGCTGTCGTGGACGGGGGAGCTGAACTCTGAACGTGTCGGCTCGGAGGCGACGGTCTCGGGGAAGTGCCGCACCCTCCCAACACCACGCAGCCGAGCAGCAAAGCTGAGCCCGTGACTACCCACCTGCTCCGTCGCCAGCGCACCATTTTGCCGCCTCCTCCTCGGTCGGTCATCGAAGGTCGGTCAAAGTCAGCTCCTGAAGCGAACGGTCGTGTTGCTGACCTCCGCCAATGGCCCGACTCGCTGACCTTACACCTACAACGTCAGGCCCGATGCTTGGTTCCCCCGTAAATACTGGCTCGTGCGGTCCGACCAACCCCTCGGGCAATGGCTCTAAAGGGCCAAGCCGCTGATATGCAGTCGAAAAATCGAGGTGGCCGGGTAGGTTCCGACTTCGCCCTCACTCGGCCGTTTGAGATCGGCCCGAGGAGAGCGCCCGAAAGGCGGGATCGGAGCGGGGTCTGAGTTCGACGATGTTCTAAGCCGTTGGCCAACCGGTGGGCAAGCTGTCAACTGAGGATTTCAGTCTTCTTCCATAGCTCGGATATCCCATAGCGCGGGCCCGTGGCGACTAGGACCGGGAGACCGTTCTCTGCGGGCATGCAGTTAGAGCATCGGGTGGTACCCACCTGCCTTACCGAGCGAAAGCTTTGCCGGACGTCGGGGATCGCCAGGCCGACTGTCACGACGACCCTGCCCGAACAGCTTCCCGGACCCCAGAAGTAGAAGCTGTTGTGGCCGCTCACAGCCACGGGCAGGTGGCTTCGCGCCCCCAGGAAGTCCAGCGCAGCGGCCTCCCCGTAGTTCGCCGTGAATATGCATGCTTCTCGCCGTTCGTTCGGCGCCAGCCGACTGACAACAGCACCGACCTCCCGGGTGAGCGATACCCATCCAAACCGGTCCGCCAGCCATTGCGGAAGTACGGCGGCCTGGTGGTGTTCCATCTGAGCCCCTCCGTCGGCCCCCAAGAATCCGTAGAACTCCGCAAACGTCGCTGGGGACAGAACTGGCATCGCTATCGGCGCTAGGAGGACCCCGCTGACTCCAAGGAGCACGACATAGGCCACACCGAGCCAGCGGCGGCTGTGCCGCGCCAGGTGGCTCTCAAGCAAAACCGCGCCAGCGGCAAATAGGGCGGGGTAAGCGGGTGCGAGATAGTAGGACTTGGAGGGACCGACGCTGAACCAGGCGAAAAGGATTACGAAAGCGAGCCCGAGCGCCCTCAGCTCGCGTCCACCACGTCCCCGCAATAGCCAGTACCCACCGGCGAGCCAGAGTGGAAGGGTCAGTGGATTCATCACGTAGGCCTGCTGGGCGAAGAAGCCCAACGGCGAATGCCCAACAAGAGTGCCGATGTAGTTGTGCCAGTAGGTCAAGGTCGGCCAGCCCGTCTGGAGTTCCCAGATGGTGTAGGGAATCAGCCCGGCGCAAGCGATAGCCGCTCCGATCCATGGCCAGCGGGTGCGCAGTTGACTTCTGGCTGGAGTCACCACCAGAGCGACCCCCAGCGCCGCAAGGTAGAACAGTATGGTGACCTTGGTGAGCACACCAAGCCCCGCCACCAGGCCGATGACGATCCAGAGGCGGGGTTGGTTCCGACGTACCAGCCGCACCACCAAGTATGCGATGACAGTCCACCACAACTCATCCAGGGAGTCCATCGAAAAAATCGAACCGGTGGCCAGAAAGGTGAGGCAGACCAGGCTGGCTGCGGATGAGATGACCTGCGCCAGCCTGCGGCCACCCAGCTCCCGGGTTATGAGCCCGGTGACTAGGATCAGAACAGCGTTTGCCAGGGCCGGGATGACGTGAATGGCCACCAGAGAGTCACCGGCGAGGCCCCGAAGCACCCACGCCAGGATTGCGATCATGACAGGGAAGTCGACATAACCCAGGGCGAGGTGGTGGCCCGCCGCAATGTAGTAGAGCTCGTCTCGGAAGTAGCCATACCGGTCTGCGACCGCCATATGCGCGAGGAACCCCGCTCCGGCCAGACTTTCGAGCAGGAGGTTCTTGCGAAGGGTCCGAAGTAGGGCAGTGTTAACCGACATGACGGCGCGACCACGGTGGGTTGAGTGGAGTTCAATCATGACCCCAGTCTGTCGTCGCCCAGAAGAGTTGTCGCCCGCCTCGAAGACGAAATCGCGTCGCCTAAATGCGGACTCCATCTCCCTCTCAAGGGGGATGCCGAAGAGTTATCCAGAGCGTAGGATCGCTGCGTGTCGACGACGAGTGGAAGCTGGCGGCAGGAGGTGCCTTCAGGGCTAGATGTGGTCCTAGCGGGAGCCAGCGCAGGCGCCGCACTTCTCCTGCTGTGGTTACCTCCAGCCGCCGCCTCTGGGACGAGCACCACCAGCGTTCTTCTGGTCGGGAGTGCGACGCTGCCGCTGGCGTGGCGTCGGATCCACCCCTACCCCGTCTTCCTGGTGGTTGGAATCGCCGCTTTGGCTCATGTTGCGGTCGGTTACCAGAACTCATTTCCGGTGACTTTTGCCGTGCTCCTTGGGCTTTTTACGGTGGCTCAGTACGCGCCGCGTCGGCTGGCGTGGTTGGCTGCCGGACAGGTCGCCGTGCTGCTGCCACTCAGCTTTGGGTTCGATTGGTCGCATCAGCACCAGATCTACCTCTCCGACATTCCCTACAACTACGGACTCTTTGCAAGCGCCTGGGTGTTGGGAGACGACCTGCGCCAACGCCGCATGCGCCTTGCCGACATTCAAGACCGACACCTAGCGCTGCAGCGAGAGCGAGAGAATGAGCTCCGCGCCGCAACGGCCCAGGAGCGTCTTCGCATTGCCCGGGAACTCCACGACGTGGTCGCGCACAGCGTCACAGTGATGGTGGTGCAGGCCGGCGCCGCGCGCCGTGTCGCAGGTGAGCAGCCGGCCAAGGCCAGGGAGGCCCTCGCACAGATCGAGCGCACCGGGCGAGAAACCATGGCGGAGCTACGGAGTCTATTGGGTGTCACCCGGCGAGATACCGAGGCTGCCGTCACGCCGCCGCCACCCCGACTCGACGACCTGCCCGAGTTGATCCAGCAGGCACGCAGTGCTGGACTGGACGTTGAACTAGAGGTTGCAGGTGAGCCGCGGACGCTTCGGGAGGGGTTGGAGCTCTCCGGATATCGGATCGTACAAGAGGCCCTGACCAACTCGATGAAGCACAGTAGTGCCCGCAAAGCAAAGGTCTTCATCCAGTTTGGAGACCGCGAACTCCTGCTTCGAGTGGTTGACTGTGGCCACCCGGCGACCGGCCCTGGCCACGGCCGCGGTCATGGACTGAACGGCATGAGGGAGCGGGCGGCCCTATTAGGGGGCACTCTTGAAGCTGGCCGATCCGGTACCAATGGGTGGCAAGTGGTCGCACGACTCCCAATCGAGACCGGAAGTTGATCAAGCTCGTGATCGCGGACGATCAGCCCCTGATTCGTGCCGGACTCCGCATGATGTTCGACACGGAGAGCGATATTGATGTGATCGGGGAGGCCAGCAATGGGGTGGCGGTGGTCGATCTCTGCCGACGCTTCAGTCCAACGGTTGCGGTGCTGGACATCCGAATGCCCATCATGGACGGGATACAGGCAATCCCCGAGCTCTTGGCCTTGCCCAACTTGGAGAAGCCTCGGATCTTGGTGCTCACCACATTTGACGACGATGACTACGTCTATCGAGCTCTCCGTGCCGGAGCCAGCGGCTTCCTACTAAAGGACGCACCCCCAGAACAGATTGTGGCGGGGGTGCGGACTGTGGCAAGCGGCGAGGCACTTTTGGCGCCCACGATCACTCGTCGGCTCATCGCCAACTTCACAACGCCTCACCGGCCATCCCCCAACCAGCCAGCCCCCTGGGCTGAGTTGACAGAGCGCGAGCTGGTGGTTCTACGTTTGGTTGCCCGGGGTCTGTCCAACGGCGAGATAGCAACTCAGCTCTACCTGGGGGAGTCAACGGTCAAAACCCACGTGAGCCACATCCTTCTGAAGTTGGGCCTGCGTGACCGGGTCCAAGCTGTCGTGCTAGCGTACGACTCGGGGCTGGTCCAGCCGGGCGGACCCCCGCTGTGAGCGCCTTCCGGCCTCGGGCCCAAGAGCTGGTTGGGCAACTTCGCCCCTGAAACGACCGAGACAGCGACTTGGTGGCCTCATTAGCTCCAGACAGAAGCTCAAGGGGCCAGCGCTGGCACCGGACCGCGGGCTCCCGGGCGGCCCGCCCTCGGTCACGATGTCACCGCTACCTCGAATCCAGGGCTCGAGCTTGACAGGGCATTCTCCCGCAGGTACGCTGGCCCGAGCTGGCCCCTTGTCAGGGGATGGCGTGTTTCCCCTCGTGATCAGGGTCAGGTCCCCGGCAGCTTGAAGGTGGAGCACGGCAGACACTCGGATGGCTACGTATCCACTCACAGGTTGTTTTGGGGGGCACCAATGCTGGCGAACGGTAAAACGCGCGACACGAGCCGACTTTCGGACACCCGCCGATTCCTCTTCGGCTGGACCCACCGGGTTCTACTGGGCCCAGTGACCCCAGCCTCCGCCGATATCGGAGGTAGGCTGAGGATCTCGCCGGCCGCTCGATTGGCCTTCTTGGCAACGGGGGCAGTCTTGCTGGTTGCTGGGTGTTCCTCCGCCACGACTCCGGCCACAAGCTCCCACGGCGGTGTTGTGACTTTCGCGGAACTTCCCAACACCCCCCCAAACTACATCTTTCCGCTGACGGGGCCGGCGTACTTTGATGTTGCCACCGTTCCCAACTTCACCGACATCATGTACCGACCCCTCTACTGGTTCGGCAACAACGGCGAACCTACCCTGAATCCGGCGTTGAGCCTGGCGCAACCTCCAGTATTTAGTGATGGCAATCAGGTGATCACCATCAACCTGAAGCACTGGCGCTGGTCGGACGGAACACCCATCACGGCCAGAGACGTCGTGTTCTGGATGAACCTGCTCGAGGCTTCCGTCTCCCCAGCCGCGGCTAGCGTTGGGTCCAGCAGCTCTCCTGGACCGGGTTGGGGCGCCTACGTCCCCGGGCCGACAAACTTCCCCGGAAACGTGACCAGCTACCGCGCTACCGGGACCTATCAGGTGGTCTTCCACCTAAATGGCAGCTACAACCCAACCTGGTACACCTACAACGAGCTGAGCCAGATCAGTCCGCTGCCCCAGCAGGCGTGGGACAAGCTCTCCAGCTCCGGCGCCAACGGCAACTATGACACCACGGTTCCTGGTACCGCGACCACCGGGGCCTTAGGCGTTGCGGAGTTCCTCAACCTCCAATCACAGGATCTGGGGACCTATCCCAGCAACCCGCTGTGGCAGGTGGTCGATGGCCCATTCCGGCTGAACCAGTTCACCAGCAGCGGCTTCGTCAAGATGGTCCCGAACCGGAACTACTCCGGCTACCCCAAGCCGACCATCAGCGCCTTTGAGGAGGAGCCCTTCACCTCGGACACGGCTGAATACAACCAGCTCAGATCTGGAGCGCTCACGATCGGTTACATCCCAACCCAGTACCTGAATCAGAAGGCGGCGCTACAGAGCCACGGCTACAGCTACGCGCCCTGGTACATCTTTGGTTTCTACGGTTACCCCTATAACTTCAGCAATCCAACCATGGGGCCGGTTTTCCGGCAGCTCTACTTCCGTCAGGCATTCCAATCCCTGATCAATCAGCGCCAATGGATCTCCGCTTTCCAGGCGGGTGTCGGCACAGTCGACAACGGCCCTGTACCCACCTACCCAGCCCATAACCCGGATGAGAGCCCTCTGGAAGCCAACGGGGTCGCCAACGGGATGGTGTACCCCTACTCGCCGACGAAGGCGGTCGATTTGCTCAAGGCCCACGGATGGAATGTGGTCCCCGGCGGAACGACCACCTGTGTCCGCCCTGGAACCAGCTCCAGCGAGTGTGGCGCCGGCATCCCCGCCGGCCTGGCTCTCAACGTGCAGATGCTCTACACGAGTGGCCTTACTGAAATCGCCAACGAAATGCAAGCAATGCAGTCGACCATGCGGTCCATTGCTGGAATCAACGTTCAGCTCACCACGGGCACTTACGGCGACATAATTGGAACTGTGTTCGCCGGATGCACCCTGTCGGCTCCTTGCAGCAATTGGGAGATCGCCAACTGGGGCACAGGCTTCTCCTACGATCCTAACGTCCTGCCTACCGGCGGGGAATACTTCGGATCCGGTGCCCCAACCACTGCCGGGTTGCTACCGGGGTCGCAGGCGAACGCCATAATTCAGGCGGAACACACCGCCCCCACCAGGGCAGCAGAGTTCCAGGACCTCTTCAAAATGGAGAACTACATCGCGCAACAACTGCCAATGGTCTTCATGCCCAACGGTCCGTATCAGCTCACCCTCTACAAGAGCAACCTGAAGGGGGCCCTCCCGCAGGGCATACTCAACGAGCTCAACCCAGAGTATTACCACTTCTGATCTCTGAGCTACCGGCGGCCTAGAGCAGAGTCCTCGATCTCGATGGCCGTCGGTCCGGTGCCTGAGTGCGCCGGATCGACGGCTCCTAGTCCCTACGAGGTCGATCGACTGGTCGATCGCCTTTTCTAGGACGAGATGACCCCACAGTCAAAGGGGAGCCCATCCCTCCATCAGGACTCGTGTCGGTCTGCTTTACTGCAATAGGCGCAAATCAGGGGTCTTTCCAGCCGATCTGATGCCGCTTGGGGATACCACTCTGAACTGCGATGATGGGCTGCGCCTATGACCGCACGTGGCAGGTGACTGGAGCTCCGTGGGCGCCCCCAATATACAGTTAGGCGCAGGTACGCTCGCGAGTTACAAGCTGGTTGGGAGACTGCGCGCCGCTGAACCCCACAGGGCCGGAGAAAGCACGCTAAGTCCCGTCAGTGACCGAAGCCAGGAGGAGCCGGTCGCGTGCCATTCGATAGGCGGCAGCCTGGCCGACCTCGTCGAAGTCGCGCAGATCACGCTTGATCTCCGCATGGACCTCGCCTGAAAAACGCAGCAAGGCGGCCATCACCGCCTCGACCCGGGCAGCCACGCCATCCGCTTCCTCGACAAAGTTCAGCAGTCCCATGTCTTTCGCTTCCAGGGCAGTCAACTGCCCTCCGGTGGCCGTAAGCCAGAAAGCATCCCTCCTGCCCACAACCCTGGGGAGCCAGCTGAGCACCAGCGCCGGCGCCAGGCCCTTGGTAACCTCCGGAAACCAAAATCTCGAACCGCTGGCAGCTACCGAGACGTCGCATTGGGCTACGAGCCCCACCCCGAAACCGGCAGTGTCGCCCTCGACCTCCGCCACCGTGACCAGTGAGGTCTCCGAAAGCCCCCTCGTTGCCCCAGCGAGGGCGTCGACAGTGGCCAAGGCACCCTCGGCTCCGTTCGCACTTTGGTCACGTCCCCGGCAGAACACCCCCCGGCTCCCGCGCAACCTCAAGAGTCGGGCGCCAGCCGGAGGGCTCTCGAGAAGGTCCGACAGGGTGCGGCACATCTCAACGGTGAAGGCATTGTCCGGTGGCCGGTCTAGGGTTACCACGACCACCTCTCCGTCATGACTGACGTTGATTCCCGCAGCCATTAGTTGAGCCGCTCCGTGCCCACGCTGCCGTACCAGTTCACATCGTCGGCGGCGGTCCGGATCGTGACCGACCTCAGATTCGTGAAATCGTGGAAGGATTCCCATCCACCCTCCCGTCCCATGCCGCTGTCCCGGACTCCACCCCATGGGGAGCAAGGGTCGAGCCGGTGATGGTCGTTGACCCAAACCAGCCCGAACTCCAGCCGCGATGCGACCCGATGGGCCCGAGCCACATCCTTGGTCCAGACTGACGACCCCAAGCCGTACTGGGAGTCATTGGCCATCAGAAGTGCGTCCTCTTCACTCTCGAAACTCATCACCACGGCGACCGGCCCGAAAATCTCCTCGCGTACGACCCGCATCGAATTGTTGGCGTCCGCCAGCACCGTGGGTTGAACAAAGAAACCGCGCTCGCAGCCGGGGACAGTAGGTACCCCACCACCGGCCACCAGCCGACAGCCTTCTCGGTGGGCCAGATCGACATAATCCAGGATTCGGTCTCTCGCCTCGGCACAGATCACGGGACCCATCTGAGTGCCCGCTGACGCCGGGTCTCCAACGCGAATTGCCCGGGCGGCCTCGGCGAACGCTGCCACGAAGGCCTCGTAACTCGACCGCTGCACCAGAAACCTGCTCCCTGCGATGCAGGTCTGTCCGGCCCCGATGAAGGCTCCGAAGGCGGCGCCGCGTGCGGCCACCTCGACTGGAGTGTCATCGAAAATAATCACCGGGGTCTTCCCACCGAGCTCAACGGTGCACTTGGCGAACCGGCCAGCAGCCGCGATGGCCACCTTTCGCCCGACGTCCGTACCTCCGGTGAAGGAGACTTTGGCCACCGCAGGATGCTGAGTGAGCGCAGTGCCCGCCAGCTGCCCTCGTCCCGGCACCACATTTAAGACGCCGGGGGGCAGACCCGCTTCCAGTGCTAGGCGACCCAGTAGGAGCGCCGTCATGGGGGTCCGCTCAGATGGTTTGAGGACCACTGAGTTGCCGGTCGCCAGGGCCGGAGCCAAGCTCTTCGAGGCGATCATGAGAGGGTGGTTGAACGACGACAATATCCCGGCCACGCCGAGGGGAAAGCGCTGCAGGTAGGAGTGGTATGGTCCCACCATCGGCACCACCGAGGTGCGATCTGCGAGGAGCAGCGCCGCATTGTAGCGATACCACTCCGGTAGTCTTGAGATCTGAGCTCTGGTCTCAGCCAGAGGGCGACCATTGTTGCTGGTCTCCAACTCATAGAGGTCGCCGAGGTTGTCCTCTATGGTGGCGGCGAATCGCTGCAGAACCAGTGCCCTAGAGTGTATGGGCATCCGGCTCCAGACTCCATCCTCGAAGGCGAGTCGGGCCGACTTCACGGCCCGGTCAACGTCCTTGGCATTAGCACACTGCACCTTCGCCAGCCGGGCGCCCGTGGCGGGGTTGACGATGTCGAGAGGGACGTCGTGACCCTCCACCCATTCGCCATTGATCAAGAGCCCGTGTTCGATGGCGATCTTGGTGGCCACGGCTAGTGCGCCGGCCCGGACGGGCTGGCTGCGGTCGACATTCCAAGAAACAGACTCCCGAGGTCGGTCATCGCCGCCAGTTCGGGGGCGCTCCGCTCCAACCGCACCTGTCCGTCGGTTAGGACATAACCCCAACTGGCCACCTCCAAGGCCAGCGCCACCCGCTGCTCGATGAGCAGCACCGCCCTCCCCTCCTTCGCGAGGGAGGCGACGATATCCCGCAGAACATGGGTCGCCACCTGGGGAGCCAGGTTCGCAGTGGGCTCGTCGAGAATCAAGAACTTCGGGTCAGCCATCAGCGCTCGACCGATGCCCAGCATCTTCTGCTCACCACCACTCATACTCCGTGCGATTCGCTTGGTGAGGGGCGCCAGAGCGGGGAAGGTCTCCAGTACCGCCGCCACACGCTCTGTGGTCTGCTGCTTGTTGAGACGAAATCCACCCATCTCCAGGTTCTCCATTACGGTCAGGGTGGGGAACACGTCTCGCAGCTGAGGGACATACCCCATCCCCTTGCCCATGCGATCGTCTTCACGGAGGCTGCTGATATCGACCCCACCCAGCGAAAGGCCGCCCTCAAGCAACTCCAGCTCCCCGGTGATGGACTTCACAAGGGTGCTCTTCCCGGCTCCGTTGGGACCGACCACGACCACGATCTCACCCAGGCCAACCTGCAGGGAAACGCCACGAACGACCGGGACCTGGCTGTAGCCGGCTGTCAGCCCGTTGGCGATGAGAAACGGCGCCTCACGGGTGGTCACGGTCAAGACTCCCACTCTTGGCTGCCACGACTTTCCATCTAAGAGAGGTAAGCGGCCTGGACCGATGCATCCTGAACCACCTCCTCGAAACTGCCCTGAGCGATCACCTTGCCGAAGGCCATCACCACAACCCGGTCGCAGAGTTGTCGAACGACCTCGAGTGCATGCTCCACGATGACGATGCCCAGCCCGTCGCGCCTGATGGCCCGCAGGTCCTCGATGAGCTTGCCGGTCAGGTGCGGCGCCACGCCGACCATTGGCTCATCCAACAGGAGCACCGCAGGATCCCGCATCAGGCACCGCATGATCTCCACCAGCCGACGCTGACCGCCGCTCAACTCCCTTCCATATAGGTTCACAGTGTGCTCCATCTCAAAGCGCTGGAGAATTTCCCAGGCCCGGTCGGTCATGGCTCGCTCTCGCTGCGCCGTTTTTCGTGGATGAAGCACCACCTCCTTGAGTGAGGCGCCAGCGTTGCCCTCGCCCGAAGTGATCAAGTTTTCGAAGACCGTCATCTTGGCGAACTCGCTGGTCGTCTGGAAGGTGCGCGCTAGCCCCAGGCGCGCTCGCTGATGAGGCAACATGGAGCTTATGTCCTTACCCAGAAGGCTGATGTCACCCCCGCTGCGTTTGACCTGGCCCCCTAACGCTCCGAGGAAGGACGACTTCCCAGCCCCGTTTGGACCGATCACTCCGACGATCTCCCCACGGGCCACGCTGATTGACACCCGGTCCACCGCGTGGACTCCTCCGTAGCTGACCACCACGTCCGTTGCCACCAGTACCGGTCCGGCTGTGTAGCCGCCGTCGGACGCGACCTCCGTGGCCACCGGCAAAGCGGTTGACGGAGATGCCGTTGAAATCCCAAAACCCTCCTCGCGCTCGGCCATTTAGGCGCCACCCTCGGAGGGAACGACCGCAGGGCCAGGCACCCCGGCCGGCTTCGTCACCTCCATTCGCTTTTCTGGAAGGATTCCTCGTGGTCGGAAGAGGAGGCACAGCATCCAGGCCAGCCCAATGGTCACCCACTGCAGGGAATCAATCAGTCCGGGATACCCAACCGCGGGGAGAAACCTCGGCAATTCCAGGAAGATCACCGGGACCAGAAGGACCCCCACGATCACGCCTCGATAATTTCCCACT
This sequence comes from Candidatus Dormiibacterota bacterium, assembly GCA_027313505.1. GTDB lineage: Bacteria > Chloroflexota > Dormibacteria > Aeolococcales > Bog-877 > AG-12. The sequence continues at coordinate 7,429 of DAHVDN010000036.1, read as the reverse complement.
CCGCCCACGAAGATGGCCGTGAAGATTACAAAGGTCTCCGCGTAACCCCAGGCGCCCGGTGACCAAGCCCCGATGTACTCCACCAACAGCCCACCACTCAAGCCGGCTATGGCGCCGCCGATGACGAACACCTGAAGTCGCAAGGAGGTGATGTTCAGCCCCATCGCCGAGGCCGCGTCCTCGTGGTCCCGCATGGCCCTGAGAGATCGACCCCAAGGCGACTTTGAGAGCCAGTAAACGGCCGCGAATACGATCGCCGCGATGGCCAGGGTCCACGCAGCGTAGATCACCGGAGCGCCGGTCGCCGTGACGCCGACAATCTGACCCAGCGGCCAGGTCACACCGGTCAGCCCGTTCGACCCGTTGAAGAGCGGGACGTCGGCAGACACCACCTGAAGGGCGATCAGCGAAACGATGAGCAATACCGCCGCCTGATAGTCCCGCCTCATTCGCCGGAGGCTGAAAAGTCCGATGACCAGGGACACCACCGCTCCCGCGACCGCGGCCGCGACCAGGTCCAGGGGAAAGGGCAGCCTAGATCCGAAGATGTACTGCTGAAAGGAGGCGACCCCGCCACTTGGACCGAGCACGACGACCGCCGCCATATAGGCGCCGGCAGCTTGGAATACGATGAAGCCGAAGTTGACGACCCCCGCATAGCCGAACTGCAAATTGAGCGCGATCCCCGCCAGGAGGTCGACTCCAAAATAGATGACCAAGGTCGATATATAGAAGACCCAGACGCTCACTTCATCCCCTCCGGCACCGGCCGGTACCTCGGCCGCCACCCGGGCTGCTGGGGCCGATTCCTGGTGTGATCGGTCATTGCCAACACCTTCACAGCACCAGTTGCCGGTCCTCGGCACCTCCAGAGACGCTGCCCGGGCGTAGCAGCAGGACCACCACCAGGATCGCGAAGCCGGCTACGGTGCTGTAGGCAGCTCCCCCGAAGCCTGCCACCACCTCGGTCACGATCCCCATCACTACGGCGGCAACGACAGCACCGCGCAAGGACCCCACCCCACCCAGGATTGCCGCTGCGATGATCAGCGGCAGGAAGAGCTCCCCAGTGGAATAGTCCACGCTCTGAGTGCTGATGATGTAGACCACTCCGGCCAGCCCGCAGAGAAATCCGCTGATGGTCCAGGTTATCAAGACCACCCGGCCGGTCTGAATGCCGCATGACCGAGCCAGACTGGGCTCGACCGCAGTCGCGCGCAGAGCCTTGCCCAATTTGGTGAACTTGAGAGCCGCCTCAACCACCACCAAGATCACGATCGCCAGCAAAACGATGAAGAGCTGAATAGGGGTCAGCACGATTGGCCCCAGGCGTACTGGGGAAGCTTGCAGAACCGTGTACCCGTAGATGGCATTCTGGGAGATCGACTGCAGACCGTAGTCGATGACCAGTGACAGCCCCAGGGTCACCATCATCATTTCGAACAGCTGAGTCCGCCGACGTGCATAGAGACGCAGTACCCCGCGCCCCAGGGCGATGGTGGCGAGACCTCCCGCCACCCCGCCCAGGAGCATTCCCAGCCACGCGCTCAGCCCCGCCACATTGGCGAGATAGGCGGTGAAGCCCCCGATGGTCATTACCGATCCGAAGCTCAGATTGAGCACATTGGTCAACCCGAACTGGAGGGTGAATCCCATCGCCGCCACAGCGATGATCGCCGCCAATACGATCCCGTCCGCTGCGGACGCGAGCAGCTGGGAGAGCAAGTTAGGCGACCCCCTTGACCGGCACCGCCTCGATGGCCGCCACAGTGACCTGTCCCAGCGAGACCGTGTTGCCCGAAGCAGAGCTGGTCACAGCCTCCTGGTTGCCATAGGAGTTGTGGTACTTGTCGAAGTTGATCAGCCCGGTGGCGCCGAAATATTGAATCTGTTTGCCCGCGTTGAGTGCCTTGACACCCTGGGCGTAGGTGTAGACCACGGTCTTGCCCGACCCCGGATTGCACACCTTGGCGATGTAGCTATTGAAGACGACTGGATTGGTGCTCTTGGCAGCCACCATCGCAAGGGCCGTCGCGATCATTCCGTCGTAGTAGGTGACCGCGAAGGGGTTGTTCTGGGCGGAACTGATCGACACCGGAAGCTGAGAGTGGTCCTCCTTGACCGCGTTGTTCCAAGCGGTGACCGCCTGTGTCACCTTCGACGGCGCAGTGATCATCGCTGTGAAGTACTTGTGAAAGTCGCTGGCGCCGAGAGCACCCTGGACCGCTGTCAGCCACGGGGTGGTGTAGGTAGCTTCGGTTCCAATGATCGGAACCAGGCCGGCCAATGACTTGAGTTCCCCGAAGAATGTGCCGGCCGTGCCGGCGTCCGACTCGGTCATGATCACGTCCGGGTGAGCTGCGATCAGCTGGTTGACCGAAGATTGGTACGAGCTCTGGTCCGGAGTCAGCGAGATGTTGGCCACAACGTTCACGTGAAGCGCCTGCAGGCTGGCGAGCACGCCCGGGAGATCTCCCTGTGACCCGGCGTCAGAGCCAAATACCGCAGCAACTCTGGTGTAGCCCTTTTGTTTGGCCCAAAGGGCCATGGCCGTACCGTTGGCAGAGTCCGGTGGGAAGAGTCTCCAGAAGTACTTGTAGGGACTCCGGTTGTAGGCTGATTCGCCGGCCACCGCCATCATCGGAATGTGCGCGGAGTTGAGGACCGGCACGATCGTCGGAGCCGAGGCAGTCCCGGGGCCGGCCACCGCCACCAGGTTGCTGGTCGTGGCCAGCATCTGCTGCACTGCCGGGAGTGCGTCCGCCGGATCGCCCCTCGTGTCTACGCCCTTATAGGCGAGCTGGTGCCCCATGACACCACCGTTGTGGTTGATCTCATAGATCGCCGGCAGCAGCCCCTCTGACTGGTTGGACCCCTCGAAGCTGCTGGTACCGGTGATCGCGATCACCCCACCAACCACTAATGGGCCCTTACTGGATGACGTGGTCGTCGAGCCGCACGCCGCCACCAGGGCACTCAGTGCGGCCAGGGCGCCCAGCATCGTGAGCTTGCGCGTGGTCATGTGTCTTCCTCCTAACTCTGTCATCGCTAAAGGGCACGAGAAGCGCTAAGCAATCTCGTGCTGATGGCGCGGTGTTCCGGAACGATCAGCCGCCGTCCCGTCATTCCCGATATCGCTGTTTGGCTACCCTCTGGTACGACCGCCGCTCGGCTCCTCCTGTCGGACCGGTTCACTTTTGCCCCACCACGGGATTCGTCAACCGCCCCAGGCCCTCGATTTCCACTGTCACCACGTCCCCCGGCTTGAGAAATCGGGGCGGGTCGAAACCCAGTCCAACTCCGCTCGGGGTGCCCGTCGCGATAACGTCGCCGGGGAGCAGCGTGATGCCCGCCGAGATCGTGGAGATGAGGGTCGGGATGTCGAAGATGAGCTCTCCGGTGTTCGCGTCCTGGCGCGGCTCGTCGTTGACCCAAGACCGTATGCGCAGGCTGGACGCATCGGTCTCCCCAGCGGTCACGACCCAGGGGCCGATCGGGCAAAACGTGTCCAAGGACTTTCCCATGAACCACTGTTTGTGGCCCTGCTGTAGGTCACGGGCGGTTATGTCGTTCAGGATTGTGTAGCCAAAGACGTGCTCGTAGGCAGACTCCTTCGAAATCCCCCGCCCTCCCAACCCGATTACCACCGCCAGTTCCGCCTCGTAGTCGAGCGCCTTGGTCAAGGAGCGGTGGGCACAGATGGCCTGGCCGGGGCCGATGACCGATGTTGTGGCCTTGGTGAAAATCACCGGAAGCTCATCGGATGACGAGTTCCGGGATCCATCTGGGCTACTGGAATCGAATCCGCTCCGCTCAAACTCCAATGCGTGCTCCCGGTAGTTCTTGCCGACACAGAAGACATTCCTTCGAAGTGGGGCGCACGGTGCCAGGATCTCCAGCCCCGCCTCTGACACGGGCCGTGCCAGCTCACTTGCCCGGAGTTGTCCTTCAAATTCGGGCGCCCACTGATCCAGCAGCCGGCAGATCTCCCCTCCGGTCTCGATTCCGAGCGCCTCGTCAATATTCAGCAACGACCGCCCCTCGTCGCCCAGGACCCCCAGAGCAGCTCCCCCGCCGGCGCAATACCGAACAACCCTCACTGGCGAACCAATGCGACCAATGTGTCGCAGTAGGAGTCTTTGGTCTGAGTGGTCATGACCGGGGTCATCCTAAGCGGCCATCAGCCACTTGTCAAGCAGCTTCAGTCAACGACGGCGAGCGCCCGTCCGGTGCGGGCAACAAAGACCACCAATGGGGCTGGAGATGGTGGTACGATCGACAGGCACCGCCATGTTGTCTGGACTGGGAAGCGTAGAAATCGTCTCTGACGCCATCGCGCGGGCCATCGAGGAACGCGGGTTGGGGCCAGGTGCGCGGCTGCCAACCGAGCGCGAGCTGGTTGAGATGACTGGCGTCGGACGGACAGCTGTTCGGAGGGCCCTTGGGTTCATGGAGGCCGAGGGGCGCTTGGTCCGCCAGGTGGGCCGGGGCACATTCGTGACACCCGCCTCGGGGCATGGTGTCAGAGATCCAGATGTTGGATTGGAGACTAGCCCCATCGAGATCATGACCGTGCGGGCGCTGTTCGAACCCGAGATGCTGCCCTTGGCCGTAATGGCTGCTACCGGCGCAGATTTTTCGGAGATGGAGCGGTGCCTCAGTGGAGGCGATGCCGCCAGCGACTACCTGGAGTGGGAGGCCTGGGACACAGCACTGCACCGGAGCTTGGTCATGGCCACTCACAACAGCTTCCTGATCCGGATCGGGGAGATGATTGCCGACGCGAGGACCCAACCGGTCTGGGGCGGTCTCAAGCACCGCAATTCGACCGAAGAGCGCCGCGAGCTCTACCGTGGTGACCATCGGGCGGTTGTCAAGGCTCTCATGGAGCGCGACCCGTCCAAGGCTCAGATGGCCATGCGGGACCACCTCCACCACGTTAGGACACACCTACTTGGAAGTGATCCGCACGGCGCATTCCCGGGCCAACCATCCCCGGCAGGTCGTGGGCGGCCCGACGGAAATCATCAGCGTCCCGGCGGTGCGCAAAGCCCGAAGCAAGGTGGGAGCCGAGTTGTCGGACTGAGACCGACTGCGCGCAGCTCCACCACCTTAGATTCTCCCCCGCGGAGGTTGGGCCATGATTCCCGCGGCTCCGGCGGCTGACTTCGGGGCCGGAAGCGTCGTCAGATTACAAAATCGAGCGGCCCCTGGCCCTCGGAGACGCTTCTCACTCGAACCTGGCTGGCGTGGTAGACCAGAGAATATGGCGGCACGCTGCTCGTGAGCCAGACGTTTCCGCCCACCACGCTGTCGTGCCCCACCAAGGTGTCGCCACCCAATACGGTCGCGTTGGCGTAGATGACCACCCTGTCCTCGATCGTTGGGTGGCGCTTGCTTCCGGCCGCGGACTTCGCCACACTCAGCGCCCCCAGAGTGACTCCCTGGTAGATCTTCACGAAGTCCCCGATGACCGCCGTCTCACCGACGACGATGCCGGTGCCGTGGTCGATGCAGAAGGAGTTACCGATTGATGCTCCGGGGTGTATGTCTATGCCAGTCCTGGTGTGGGCGACCTCGGATACCAACCGTGGTAGTACCGGCACGCCGAGGGCATGAATCTGATGCGCTACGCGATGTGCGGCAATCGCCAAGAAGCCAGGGTAGGCGGCAACCACCTCATCCAGGCTTTCGGCCGCCGGGTCTCCCGCTACGATGGCGGCTGCATCCAATCCGATCCGCGAATGTAAGTTGGGTAGCTCCGCTGCGAAGGAGCGTGAAATAGCTTCCGCGTGCTCGGGGTTAGTGACTGGCGCCAGCAGCCTCGCGAGGTCACAGCGAACCAGCTGCAGCCGAACCCCTATCTCATCGGCTGTTCCAACGGGCTCCTCCGAGAGCTGCGGGAAAAGCAGGCCAAGGACGCTGTCCACGAAAGCCGCCACCTCCCGCTTGAGGGGGAGCGTACGGACTTTGGGGCCACCGCTTGCTGCCAGTAGCTCCGAAAAACCGCCGTCTGCGTCAGGGTCAGCAATCATAGCTTTCAGTGTCCCACCTCCCGGAAACTCAGATCGGATACGAGCTAGGTGCTCAACTCAACAAGGTCTTGAGCTCGCCAGCGGCGGCAATCAGCTCCGGATTGTGGAGGTTCACATTTGAGAAGGTGAACCCAGCGATGCCGACGGCCAGGTAAGGGGCGAGGACATCGGCCGCCTGCTCGGGGGTGACTGGACCGATCAGGGTGCGCAGCCGTTCTGGGGGGATCATCTGCGTCACCGCATCCACCTCTTTGTGGCTTGTGACCAGCAGAATGGGAGCCATCATCGTCCTGGTGATCTCGCTTGGGTCCCGGTCGACCTCGGCGCAGTAGCGCTCGAGCAGGTCCCCCTTGCGCCGCGCGTCCCCAACAGAGCCGAACCAGTTCGAAATGTCGGCGTAGCGTGCGACCAGCCTCAGCGTGCGCTGCTCGCCACCGCCACCGACCATGATCCTGGGCCCTCCCGGCTGGATGGGACGCGGAACGTTGAGGGCGCGGTCGATGCTGTAGTACTTCCCCGCAAAGCTGGGCCTATCCTCGGTGAACATCTTGCGTACGATCTGGAGAGCCTCCCCCAGCCGATCCAAGCGGCGGCCCACGGGTGGGAATTCAAAGCCGTAGCCCTGGTGTTCATCCCCGTTCCAAGCGGCGCCAATGCCAAGGATCGCGCGACCTCCAGACAGGATGTCCAGGGTGGTCACCTGCTTAGCGACAAGAGCGGGGTTTCTGTAGGTGACTCCGGTGACCAGGGTGGCGAGGGTCACCCTGCGAGTCCGCTGCGAAAGCGCACCCAGCGTCGTGTATGCCTCTAGCATCGGCTCGGTCTCGGGGCCAACGTTTGCAATTTGGTAGAAATGGTCCATCACGGTCACCATGTCGAAATTGGCGCCCTCGGCGGCAACCGCCAAACTGACGACACGGTCAAATAGGTCGGATGGGGCGGCCCCGGGGAAGCTGAAGGACGGAATATGGAAGCCAAAAAGCAGATTGGGCATCTAGTCCCCCTCTTGGAATAAGCACTGCACTCGGGTTGGGCCCCAGTAAGCCGACACGAGTCACGAAATCTAGCTTGGACCCCATCAGGGTAGGGCCGTCGGGCGACGCTTGTCGACCGACAAGTCGCACATCGCGCCTTTGCCGGCCCTCGTTGCCAGACGGACGGCAGATGTACGGAGGACCGCGGCTGACTGCCCTGGGTTGCGGCGGTTAGGTGCGAACCCTGAGGATATCCCTCAGTTCGGCCCCTTTAAAGGCAAGCTGCAATGGCTGACGCACTCGCGAAGGTTCGCGCTTTGGCCGCCGCGGATTGGGGGTTGCTAGTCAAGTCCCGCGGAGTGGTGTAAAAGTGAATAGCTCTTGGGGTGATGGACATCAGGCAGCCAGCCCAGCGGTGAG
>DAHVDN010000035.1 GCA_027313505.1 Candidatus Dormiibacterota bacterium | reverse complement strand
GCATCATCGTGGGGGTCCTGGTGCTGCTCTCCCTGATCCTCACAGTGACCACCGTCTTCCCCAAGGTGCCCCTAGGGCCCTTCGCCCTGGGCACGGCCATCCTCGGGGCCCTGGTCCTGGGGGCGCTCGGGGTTGACTCCCGGAGGCGGGCGAGAGGCGCCGAGCGCCAGCGCATGGTGGAGGGGGACCGCCAGTCCTGGCGGATGCCGCCCCTGCCGACCCTGCGCCCCCCCACCTGGTCCCTGGGCCAGAAGGTGGCCATGTACGGCCTGCGCGGCTACCTGGTTCTGGCGGTCCTGGTCCTGGGGCTCAAGATCGGGCAGCTGGCGACAGGCCATTGAGTGGCGCCCCAGGGGTGAGGCAGGCTCGTGTGGTTAGCAGCGGGGGCGCACGCGGGGCCGCGAGGATACGCCTGCTCAACGTGAGCCGGAGACGGAACCCCGGCCTCCCCCAGGGCGCCATGATCGAGGTCCGGGGTTGCGAGCAGGAGCTCATACCAGACTTTCTGGTCAGCGGGGCTGACTTTGGAAGAGTGGGCGAGGTGGCCGCTGGAGCGCCAGCCCAGTCGGCCTACCGGAACGCCGACCTCGTCGGGCACAGGCCACGGGTCGCCATCGCGTGGACAGGGGGGCCGCCCTCTGTGCTCCCTTGGGGGTGAGATCTCTGGATTCTGTGGCGTGTCGGAAGGTGGCAAGCGTCGGGTCCGATGCGATCACTGGGTCGGGGACCCGGCCGATGGTGACGACGCCGCGGCGGTGCTCTGGGGCACCAAGAATCAGCCTTGGGGAATGCCCTCCAAACTCGACGGAAGCACCCGTTTCCAGGCGGCCACGAGTTCGCTCACAACCTCGGGCCAGTCGCCAACCAAGCCGAAGTCGGCAGCCCCGAAGATCTCAGCGGATTCGTCTCGGTTCACGGCCACCACGCAATGCGCTGCTCGCACGCCGACCATGTGGTTAGGAGACCCGGACGCTCCCAGCGCCAAGTACAGATCCGGCCTGATGGTGATCCCGGTCAGGCCCACCTGCCGGCCCCGAGGTAGCCAACCCTGGTCGGCGACGCGCCTCGTACATGCGAGCTCCGCGCCGAGGAGATCCAAAAGCGGGCTGAGTTCGTGGTAGCGATCTCCGGCTACTCCCAGGCCCACACCCACGACCACCCTGGCCGAAAGCAGGGCTTCAAGGTCGAAGTCCCGATGTACATTGCTCGACTTGGTGCGCCGACGGGCGGGGGCCCGCAGCGTGCGGACCCCGGCGCTGGCATGTCGGGGAGGCAGAAGCGGAAGCACCCCGGGGCGCACCGTGGCCAACTGGGTCGCCGAGGTGGCCGTGATGGCGACCAACGCCGCTCCCGACAACGCGGTCTTCCAGGCCACCAGCCGACCCGCCTCATACTGCAACTCCACAGCGTCCCCAGTCAGCCCGGAGTCCATGCCGGTCGCCGCCCTCGCTGCCACTTCTCGGCCCCAGACCGTGCTGGGCGCGAGGACCGCCCATGGCTGGCACGACGACGCCCACCGCACGAGCGCATGGGCGAAATCCTCCGGCGCCTCCCAACCGTCCACAACTAGAATCTCGTCCGCGCCCCAGAGCGCCAGCCGCCCGTCCACCGGTCGGCCGGGAACCAGGGCCGTGACTTTCCCTCCTAGCTGAGCGGCCAGCCCAGCTGCGGCCCCCAGCATCTCCCGGGCACTCCGCATCCGCCCTGGCTCGACGACCACCGCCACCGATTCTTTCCTCCCGTCGGAGAACGCCGAACCGAACCCCCCCTCGACCACCTGCCGGTGGCGCCCTAGACCACCGTCTTCAAGCGCCGTCTCAGCCCCCAGGGGGATGACATGCCGCAGCCGGAGGGAGTCGACCAAAGCCCGCACTTGCTCACCCGCGGTTCCACTCAGCATCCGGCGCTCGCGGGAGACCGACACCGCGCGAACTGTGCCGACCACTGTTCGGCTCGCCCCGAAGCCCCAAGGACCTTTTCCGAGATCTTCGCCGCCAACCGTCTGAATACGCCGGTCCAACGCGGAGGTGTCCGTCGGAATCACCGCCTTGCATGGCTGGCACAGGCGCTCCGCGCAGGAGACCACCGCGGGAAGCAGCGCGTCAACCGAGACCCAACCGTCGTCCAATCGCGACTCACACCGCGCCCAGCCACTCTTCACTTCCAACCGCTGCACCGACGCGACGAAGGGCAGGTCGAGCAGTTCGGCGAGAGCTGGCCCGACCTGACCCGTATCCGAGTCGATCGAGTTCCGCCCCAGGAGCACCACGTCAAAGGGTCCAGAGACCCTCAGAGCCGCGGCCAAAGCGCGTGCCGTGGCCAGGGTGTCACTGCCTGCAAACTCGGGACCGCAAATATGGACCCCGCTGTCCGCACCGCAGACTAGGGCCTCCCGTAGCACGCTCACCGCTTCCGGTGGCCCAAGGGTCACAACCTGGCACTCGCCGGCTGTCTCCCGGGCGAGAGAAATGCCCATCGACACCGCCCTGCGGCAGAACGCGTTCATCTCAAGGGGCCGCCCACCCCGCAGCAAGCGGCCATCGGGCCCGAGTGCCAATGCCTCAGGCACCGGGACCTGCTTTACCAAGACGGCAATACGCAAGGTCACGACCACGCTGCGGCCGCGCGCCCACTAGAGCCGAAACCGTGGCTCAATTTGGCACGCGCGAGCCTGGCGCCTTCCGCCGCCACATGCACACCCTCCACTCCAGCTTCACCCCGGGGGCCACCAGGGGCCAGTCCCGCCAGGCCCCGTGATCCCCAATGGGCCTGTTGGGTGGCCCAGGTGGGCACCCACTCCGCGGCGCCTCAATAGAGGCGCATAACCCGTCCGCCGAGGGGCCGGGCTCAAATGGCCCGGCGCCCCATCATCCCGGCGGCAGGCGCAGACCAAACGCGTGTGGCAACAACACGCCCAGCACGTATGCCGCCAGCGCCGCGGCGGTGCCGACCCCGAGAACCTGCATGCTGCCCACGATCCGACTCTGGCCCACCACGCTGGCCTTGGCCAGCCCCACCAAGAGAAGCCCCAGTGCCGAAAGCAGGAGCGACCCTACCACTGCTGGCACCCCGGTCAGGGCCACGTATGGCACGATTGGGACCACGGCGCCGATCAAAAACATCGACGCCATGGTGATGCCGTCTCGCACCGAGGTGGACTCCGGGTCGCTGTCGATCCCCAGCTCTTTCTCAATGTGGGTCCGTTCCCACAGCAATGGGTACTGAGACAACGTGGACGAGAGCCCCTCAGCCTCCGGACCTGGGACCCCGTTAGCCATCAAAATCGCCACCATCTCCGCGTGCTCAGCTTCAGGCTGACTCGCCAGCTCAGAGCGCTCTTTCCGAATTGCCGACTCGCTCAGCGCGTGCTCCGCACTCGCCGCCAGGTATGCGCCCGTCCCCATGGAGATCATTCCTGCCAAGGCCCCGGCCAGGCCGGCGATGAGGATCGTCGTGTGAGCCACCGCGGCCCCCGCCGTGGCGGTCGCAACGCCAGTGGTCAGCCCTAGCGTAGTAAGCAGGCCGTCCTGAACGCCAAAGACCACCTCTCGGATGCCGGCCCTCCGTGCCAGCTCCTCACGCTCCGACCCCGCCGCAACAGCCTCAGGTGCGGATTCCGGCACGAGGGTGGAGCTAGGCGCCGTCCCATTGAACATTCGCATCGCTTGATTTTACAGCCTTTGCACCTTTTCAGTGAGCGCTAACGGCCACTCCGGTCGGCCCCCCGGCCACCACGTATTGGGCGCAACACCGATTACAACCGGGGCCCACGCTCCCACACCGTCACCATCCATTCCAACGGCTCGCGCACAACCGACGAGATGGCTCCAGGCGGCCCGGCTCACTCAAACCCGCCGCCTGGAGTCCTCGTGGCCGGGTCAGCCCATCCGATAGGTTTGCGGGTAGAGTTCGTCGTAGATGCCTTGCGGCACGACTCCCTGGAGAGCCCGCTTGTAGAGGGTGAGCTGATAGGGGCTGTTGGGCATCCACACCACTGGCAGCTGCTCCGCGAGGTAGTTTTCATACTTGAACAGCGCCGACTTCTCTGCGGTGGTGGTCGGTGCAGTATGCGTCGCGTCGATGTTGGCGTTGTTGGTTTGGCTACTGTAATCACCGTTGTTGACGGCTGCCCCAGTCGCGAACAGGGTGCCTCCTGTTGGGAAGTAGTCAGGGTAGTAGGTATAGCCGGTCGCCCAGTCCGCCAAACCCCATGTGGAGCACGGAGTGTTGAAAGTGCAGCCAGCTGTGATCGTGCTAATGACTGTGGATGCCGGCTCGGCTTTCAAGTCAAGCTGGACTCCCAACTGCGCAGCCATTGTCGACTGCAACGCCTGGAAGCTGCTGGCAAGGTAGGGATAGCCGCTGGCGTACAGCACCTGGACGGTGATCGACTCTCCCTGGGTGATGCCGGCGCCGCAGTCACCTTGCGCGGACCCAGACCGGGCGCAGGTAGTTACGCCGCCGGGATGAACTGTCCAGCCGTTCTGCTGCAGAAGGTGGACAGCGTGTGTCGGATCATACGGGTAGACCTCTCGACCGGCCTCCAAGGAGCTGACATCCGGATTCTTTGCGGGATAGGTCGGAACCGGTCCATTGTTCGTGGTGCCGAATCCCGACATGAACTCCTTGATGTACAGGGGCTGGTTCACAAGGGACTGGAGGGCCTGCCGGAAGTACAGCTGGCGCAGCACGGGGCCGACTGAGGGGTTCGTGAAATTGTACTGGGCAAACTGGATTCCAAAGTCGTACCAGGGACTGAAAGCATAACCCTTCTGCTGTTCCAACCGAGTGCGCTGCTGAGCGTCCTCAAGTGGGACATAGCCGATCGACACCTGCCCGGCGAGGAGGGCATTGAGCTCCGAGGAGGTGCTGGTGAATGGGAGCTCCACGAAGGCGGAGATGGAGGGCTTGGGACTGCCCGAGTATTCACGGTTGGGAACCATCTTCGCGTACCCGGACGAGTTGAAGACGGCGAGCCGGAAGGGCCCATCTACCACGCGCCACAACGGATTGGAGTCGTAGGTGGAGAGGGTCTCAGCCTGGTCGTTGAGGAAGGCTGCCACGCCCAGAGCCCCTGTGTTGGCGGTCCCGGGGTCATTGGGCAGGTAGGAGTTGGCGGGAAGTCCGGCGCTGGCCGGAGCCAAGGAGCGAGCCTCGGCCGAGGCGTCGTAGGAGCCGGTGGGCCCGTTCATGGAGAGCCGGTCCCAGGCGTGGGTAGGCATGGGATAGATCTGGCTCAACTCGTTGTAGGTGAACCAGGTCGGGTTGTATGAGGCGTTGAGCTTGAACTCCACGGTGTAGGTGCCGGTCGCAGAATAGCTGACGACGTTCTCAGGAAAGGCGCCGGGAGAGGACGCCCCCCACCCGGGCCCGGGAAGGGATGTCGTCCCGATCTGAGGAATAGTGGGATCGGTGACGGCGCTCAGAAGGTTCATCCAGAAGACGACGTCCCTGGCCGTCACGGGTTTGCCGTCAGACCAGACCCAATGCTTCAGCTTGACCGTGACAACCGTGTTGTTGGAGGAGAACAGCGGTGGGTAGGCCAGGCTCAAGGGCTCGTTCAGGGTGGGCTCCCCATTGTTGCCGAACCAGTAGAGCGGGAGGTAAAGAAGCTGGGAGAACTGGGGCAGATTGTTCGTGTTGAGGAAGGCCCCACTTTGAAGCGGCAGGATGAAGTTGGGAGCGGCCCCAGGCTGCTCCGCGAAGGTCACCACGGCTCCCGATCGGTGGATACCGCCGTTCGTCGCCGAGGCGCAGCTGGCCAGAAGTAAGGCTCCACCAAGGAGCGCCGCGGCGGCCGATCCCCGGCTCCTCCAGCTAACAGGGAAATTCATTTGGTGGGTCCTCCCGATTGGAAAACGGGGCGCCGAGCTTCAATCAGACACCGCCCGAGGCTCCCCTCTCGAAAGTGAGCGGACCAGATCCAGACGGGCGCACGGAACGACACCATGACCGGAACGGGCTCGGCCCCGAACGAAGCGTGAGCGTGTGGCCGAGAGGCGCAAGACCGCGTCAGCTCGGTCCGGGGCCCGATGCTGTGGGGCCCGCATCTCCTCTGGAAGGGATTGCGTAGAGGGAGTCGGAGCTGTGGTGGCGAAACCTGGGTGGCGATCACGTACACCCTCGCTGTGGCACTAGGTTCGGGCCAAGCTAAGCACACGGGGCTCCGTCTGTCAACTGCCGACTGTGACCTATCGAGAGGCTTGGCGCCGCGGGGGGCTTGATCAGCAGGGTCCGGCTGTTGGCAGCCCGACCTCCGAACCGGACTTTCCGGCATCGCGAAGCGGAGGCCGTTGCGCAAATGAGACGGCCGGCCGAGGGTAATGGGACGGATGGCGGAGCGCGTTGGGGAACGCAGGTGTCTCGGTCTCGGCCAACGTCCCCAGGTGGGAGCGGAGGGGCGTATACACGTCGGCCCCTTACCTCGGGGCACCTCACTGGCGGGTCCATACTCCGCTGCGCGGCTCGTTGGACGGTGGTCGCCTGTGCAGGGCCGAGACGAGTCGACGGCGACGGTCGCGTGACCACTGGTATCCGTCGCGACGTCCCTGGCACACTTGAGTCACGGACTGTTCCGGGCACCCAGGAAGAGTTCGGCCACGGCGTCGACGTCCGTGATCGTCCCGCCAGGACGAGATGCGACGATCCGTCCGGCCACCATGACCTCGACGCGCGTCGCAATGGCCGCCGCCTCGATCGCTCGCTGCTCAATCAGCAGGACGCCTACTCCATGGCTAGCCAGTGCGGCCACGTGGACTCTCAGTACCTGATCGGCCATTAGAGGTGAGAGGCCAGCCGAAGGCTCGTCGAGCAGGAGCACCGAGGGGTTGGCCATCAGGGCTCGGCCCAGGGCGAGTACCTTGCGCTCGCCTCCACTGAGCCTCCCGCCCACTGCGCCCATGAGCGGTACTAGCAATGGGAACAAAGCCGCCACCTCGCCGAGACGCGACCTCACATTGGCGCGAGGGAGCAGATACCCGCCCATCTCCAGATTCTCACGCACCGTCAAGGTGGGGAAGATGTCGTCGAGCTGCGGCACCCAGCCCAGACCTCGCGAGGCCAGTTGGTTGGCAGGCACCTCTGAGATTTCCTGCCCTTGGAGCCAGACCCGCCCACCAAGGCGTTGAGCCTCGTGGGTTACCCCTCGGATGAGCGTGCTCTTGCCCGCCCCATTGGGACCGATGATGCAGACCACCTCCCCAGAAGCGACCGAGAGCGACACCTCGCTGACCACGGCGTGACCGGCGTATCCGACCGAGTAGCTCTCAATCACGAACGCCGGGGTGCGGCCATCACTCTGGCCAGTCGGTCGCCTGTCCGCCGGACGCCCTGGGCTGGCAATCTCACTGTCCAAGGTACGCCCTCCTCACCTGCTGGTTGGCCCGCACCTCGTCGAGGGTCCCCCGGGCCATGACCTTGCCACCCGCCATCACCACTACGCTCTGGCAGAGGCGATCGATAACCCGCATCTCATGCTCCACCAAGACGACCGCTGTCCCCCTGGCGACTAGGCCATCTACCAAGCTTGCGACTGCCTCGGCGAGGTGGGGTGCCACCCCAGCCATGGGCTCGTCGAGCAGAAGGACGAGGGGTTCAGCCAGCAGCGCTCTGCCGATCTCCAGGAGCCGGCGCTCTCCGCCGCTCAGGCTAGAAGCAAGGCTGTTCTCATGCCGGCTCAGGCCCACGCGGCCTAGCATTTCCCTGGCCCTACCCACCAGCGCGGCCTCCTGGACTCGCCAACCGCTGGCGAACAGGGCTGGCCAGGGCCGCTCCGCCCGCCACGGCTTGAACCCGAGCAGTAGGTTCTCCAGGACCGTGAGACGGGGGAAAACGCTCGCCGTCTGGAAGGTGCGGATGACCCCGCGCTGCGCCATCCGGTACGAAGGCAAGCCTGACACATCGCGGTCAGCGAGCAAGATCCGGCCGCGGTCCGGACGGATGGCCCCCGCCAGCATTCCCAGGACAGTCGACTTGCCGGCGCCGTTGGGTCCGATCAATCCGATCACGGTCGATGGCGTGAGCTCAAGGTCCACCCCCGAGACGGCCTGTACCCCGCCAAAGGTCTTGGCGATTCCCTCGACCCGCATGACCGCGGCGCCCACTTATCCGATAACTCCGCGACAGGACGCGCCTGTGGATCGCCAGAGGTTGGGCGGCTTGCCCCAGCGGACGTTCAAGGTCCGACCCTCTCTTGGACATCAGCGATGCCGGGCGGGACGCCCCCAGCCGCCGGTCCAAAGCGGCGCACGCGCTCAGGTATGAGCCCCTGCGGGCGCCACCAAAGGAAGCCAAGGGTGAGGAGGCCAATCACCACCCACTGCAGCGATGCAAGCACTGTCGCATCCGCTCCGATCGGGAAGAGCTGGACCGCCTGCTGAATCGCAACGGCGATGAGGGCTGCCCCCACGGCGACCCCGGGGAGGGAGCCACGCCCACCGATTATGACGATCGTGAAGTAGACAAAGGTCTCTGGGTAGAGCCACCCGCTGGGCGCCCAGGCGGTGGTGAACTCCACTAGCAGGGCGCCGCTCAGAGCGGCGAGCGCCCCACCGAGCACGAAGACCTCCATCCGAGCGCGGGTGCTGCTGCGGCCCATCGCATCTGCCAGGGCGTCGTTCTCCCGCACCGCACGAAGTACACGACCGTAAGGAGAGTGGACGAGGCGCGCCACCAAAAGGGCCACCAGCCCACAGACGGCTATCGAGAACCCCACGAAGGCCCACGCGTAGGGAACTCCCGTCATGCCCGCCAGCCCCAGCAACGGCTTCGGGACTAGGGACAACCCCGCGTCTCCGTTGAGGAAGCCCGGAAGTGACTCGACAACTAGAGTCGCCACTACCGATACCACCAGTAGGACCACCGCCTGGAAGTCGCCCCGCAGTCGTCGCAGCCCCACCCACCCCACCAACCACCCTAGAATTGCCCCGACCACCATGGCTCCGACGATCGGAAGCGGAAAAGGTAGCTGCCAACCGCCCAGGTACTCTTGAAAGCCCCCGCTGGACCTGGCTGGCCCCAGGCTGAGCAGCGCTGCCGTGTAGGCCCCGGCACTTTGGAACAGAATGAAGCCGAAGTTCAGAACCCCTGTCACCCCGAACTGGATGTCAAGAGCCCAGGAAGCAATCAAGTTAACGGCTAGGTATACGAGCAAGGTCGTCGCGTAAAGTTGGACGGCGCTGTTCATGCGCTGGCTATCCCACGGCCTGGCGCAGAGTTGCGATCTCGGAGAAAAGGCCCCGGGGGCGGACCAAGAGAACGACGATCAAGACCCCAAAGGCGACCACGTCCTTCAGTTCGGGGATCCAGTAGGCGCCAGCGACCTCGGTCGCCACCCCTAGGATCACTGCCCCCAGGAATGCACCCCGTGCCGACCCCACTCCTCCGAAGACCGCGGCCGCGATGATCACGATCAGGAAGTAGCTGCCGGTGGCGACTGAGAAGGTGGCCGTGTCGAGAAACAGAAGCGCTCCACCAGCTCCGGCCATCACCCCCGACGCAAGCCAAGCGAGGGCCACCACCCGACCGGTGTCAACTCCGCACGCCCGGGCCAACGATGGGTTGACAGAGATTGCCCTCATCGCTCGTCCCAGCCTCGTGTACTGCAGGCCCAAGTAGGTCGCCACCATCAGCACCAGGGCCACTCCGATGGTAGCCACTTGGTCTGGGGTCAAGACCAGTCCGCCTAGATCCAGGGTCCGGCCAGTCGCGACACCGTAAGAGAAGAACCCGGGGCCGACCGCCGCCTCGATCAGGTTCTGGCAGATGAGAGCGGTGGAGATGGTCACGATCACCATCCCAAAGGTGCTGGTGCCGCGCCGTATAAATGGCGTGTAGATCCCCCAGTTGATGAGCGCCGACAGCAAGCCACCTACGAGAGAGGCGATTGCGATCGCTAGCCAAAGCGTGACACCTGCCGAGATCAGGCCGTAGGACACGAATCCGCTCGCCGTCATGACCGACACGAAGGCCAGGTTGAGGACATTTGAGACGCTGTATTGAAGGGTGAACCCCACAGCGCTGACCGAGAGTATTGCCGCCGTGACCAAGCCGAAGCCAACAGCGCCCAACAGCTCCACCACCGACCTTTACCCCCGGGTCTGGCCCTGAGCTCCGCTCAGGACCGCGAGCTGCACACGCCGACGGCCACGCAGGTGGCTTCTACCCACGGGCCGCCGGCGCCGGGCAACGAAGGGTTTCACTGACCAGCAGCCGCATTAACCTCCGCCGGGGTCAACAGGATACTGAGGACGAAGTTGCCGCTGTGGTTGCGCTCGATCCCAAAGCTTTGCCCCGAGTTGTGGTATTGATTAAAGACCGTGGGCCCGACCGCGCCCACGTACTGGATCGCCTTGCCTTGGTCCAGCGCCGCCTTTCCCGCGGCGAACGTGTGGACCACCTCCGCTCCCGGCGACGGTGACGTCACCTTCATGATCCACTTGTTGAAGACGCTGGGCTTGGTGGAATGTGAAGCGATCATTGCCAGGGCCATGATGTTTACCGAGTCATAGTCCGACACGGAGTACAGGTCAGAGTCCCACTGGCCCGGCTGGGGTACCTGCGCTTTCGACGACATCAGCGCCTTCGTGTACTCCGCGTAGGCGGGAGTGTTGGGGCTGGAGTAGACCGTGACGATGTAGTCGAGCCGCTGAAGGTCGGCCTTGCCTATCACTCCCGACACGGCCTGGATCCAGGGCGGCTCCTGGGAGACGGGGTCCGTGATCATCGGCACCAAGTTGCCCAGCTGCTTCAGCTCGCTGAGATAGGTTGCACTTGTTTGCGGGTCGGCCTCACTTATGATCACCTGTGGCCGGGCCGCGATCAGCTGCTGGACCTGGGAGCTGTAGGAGGCCTGGTCGATCGCCAACGTCTGGTTAGCTACGAGGTCAAGACCCAGAGCCCTCACCCCGGCGATGGCGGCCGGAGCGGAGCCCTGGGCGGAGCTGTCGTTTCCGAAAACGGTCGCGATCCGGGTGAAGCCCAGGCGCTTGGCTGCAGCGGCCATCGCGCTTCCCTGTGCCGCGTCCGGCGAGAGGATTCGCCAGAAGTACGCGTCGGTCGTGGCGTCGAAGGAGGACTGGCCGGTGGTGGAGAACACCGGTATGTGTGCGGAGTTGAAGATCGGCACCACGGCCGTCGCGGTGCTGGTGCCTCCCCCCAGTACTCCCACCAGCGAGGGAGTTGTCGCGATGAGCTCGTTGGCCGCGGGCACGGCATCGGCCGGGTCTCCCTTGGAGTCATAGGGCTTGCACTGAAGCGTGTGCCCTAAAACGCCCCCCGCCGCATTGATCAGCTTGACGGCCGGGTAGCAGCCCGCGGCTGCCTCTGGCCCGTAGGCGGCGTTAGGGCCAGAGTAGGCGTGGAAGATGCCTATGGTCAGAGCGCTGCTGCCAGCGCCACTCGCCCCACAAGCCGCGACGGTGGCGCACATCGCGCCAAGTCCCAGGCCGATCGTGGCGCGGCGCCAAGGTTGCCGCCTGCTTACGCCTCTCATCGCGCTCCTCCCGTGGTCCTACCAAAGGTGCTCACTGCTTCGCTGGTGAGCCCGACGTGTGAGACCGTCGTCTCTGCCGTTGTGGCGTCCTACTGTCGGTGAAGCCGTCTCCTCTCGGCTACTCGCGCTCCTCACTAGACTCGGTAGTCCTGCAGGTAGAGCTCGCCGTGGGGCCCAGCGGCACGACGCCGCGGAGATCGCCTTTGTATACCGTCGACTGGTCCGGGGCGTTGCCGGCGGACCGGGCCTGTGAGCTCGCCACCGCGCGTGTCGGCGTCGACCACGGCTTGGCCCGTGCAAGAGGCGACAACGGAATGCGGGCCTCCCATTGACACGACAGACGGCACCATCACACCACACCTCGAGGCCGTTTGTCAACAGCCGACTGTGAGCTGCCGTTTGTACGCCGAGCGTCCAGGGTAGATCAGGGCCGGACGGGGCAGGGGAGGGGATCCGTGCTGGCCCCGGCGTACTGCCTCGTGAAGGCTGTTGGACCGCCGGTCGGGAGTGCCTCGTAGCCCGTACCGATCAACCTCGGTGTTGATGTGGCTGGCAGCCGCACCATCATCGGTTGGCCACCCGAGCGTCTCCTGGGCGAGGCGCCACCGGTGATTCAACGCCGGTCGCCTGAGGTCGGGGGGCGTCGCCTAGTCAAGGGGCAAGTGCCCTGCCTTAAGGCAGCCACCCTCCGCACTTACGAGCTTCCCGAGCGCGAATTGCGGTGCCTCAGTTCGGGCGTTGGCCGGTGTGCCGATCCGACTGTCATAGGTGAAGCTACCTGGTGGGGCTCGCAGGCGCCCCGGAGGTCACCCCGGACTCCCGATACTCGGCGTCGAGGGTGATGACATTCTGCCCTGCTGCCTGTTTTGCGCGGGAGGGGCGGCCATCGGGCGGTTAGCTCGCAACGGTTGGGCGGCTGCCGATCCACCCGTCCAGCCCCAACGAAGTGTGGGGCGTAAGCGCGATTCAGCCTTGGTGGGCCTTCGGCTCGTTCGCGATGGCCAGCCGCCGCCGTAGGTTCTCGGCCGGCACCCGGACGTGGTCCGCCGCCGCCCGCGCGGCGGCCTCGATGTCCCCGCGCTTGACGGCGCGGAGGATGGCCCGGTGCTCAATTACTGACTGCTTGGGGTCACCCCTCAGCGCGAGCGACTGCTGCTGCAGGCGGCCCATCTCACCCATCAGGCTCTGGTAGACGCTGAGCAACTTCTGGTTCCCGCTGTGGCGACAGAAGTACTCGTGGAACTCGACATTGGCGTGGAAGAACTGGTCAATGTCTTGGGCCGTCACCAGCGCCGTCATCTCTTCGACAAGGCCATCCAGTCGGGCGATGTCGGCCTTGGAGAGGCGCGGGACGGCTAAGCGCACGGCCATGGCCTCGAGTGCCTCGCGCACTTGGTAGGCATCAATCAACTCATCGGTTGTAAGCGAGCGAACCACCGACCCCCGTCGCGGACGAACCGTTACCAACCCCTCCGCCGCCAGCCGCCCCATCGCCTCGCGGATTGGTCCGCGGCTGACGCCCAACTCTTGGGCCAGCGCCACCTCCGAGAGCTCCGTGCCAGGCGGCAACTGGTCTGTGAGGATGGCCTCCCTCAGGTGCTGGTACACCCGCTGCCAGAGGGTCAAGTTCTCAAACACTGCGGGCCCGCCGGTCACCCTCTCCCCTGCCAACCGCTTCTGCCTCCCCGCCATGGCGTCAGCCGAAGTGAACGCGTAGACAAATGGTACTACCCGGATTCGTGCCCGCCGGCACCGTGTTGGCTGGGGGGGATGGGAGCCCGAGCTCCCACCCCCCCTCTGACGCGACGTCAAACATCACTCACCGTGCGTGCCCTAAGTTCGACCCGTCGCCTGGCCCGACTAGTCGTTCACGCCGGTGAATCCGACATCGGAACCTCCCGCCCGCGAAGGTATGGGCGCCTCTTGCTGGCCCCCGCCGAGGCTGGAGCTGATGACCAAGTAGAGCACACCGGCCACCACGAAGCCGACGATCCACGAGAGGTCTGCTCCGCCGAGGACCTTGACCATCGGCCCGGTGTAGAAGGTCTGATCCAGGAACGGCACCTCCGCGGCCAAGGCAATCACATACGGGATGATCGCCCGCCAGCGCCAGCCCCCGTACTGCCCCGCCGGGCTGAAGAATGAGGCCACGTCGTACTGGCCACGCTTCACCAGGTAGAAGTCGATCAGGTTGATTACGCTCCAGGGGACGAACAGGAACAACAGGACATTGATGAAGTTCTCGAACGAGTTCAAGAATGTTTGATAGCCGGTCTCGGCGAGCAGGACACCGATGATGAACATGACCAGCAGGCCGATGGTCCGGGCCCGCCGGGAGGCGACCACCCGCTGCCAGCTGCTGCGCACGCTTTCCACTGCCAGCATGCCGGTGTAGGCGTTCAGGGTGTCGCTACCCACCAGGCTGATCGCCAGGATCGGCAGAATCCAGATCCCGGCGAGGGACCCGATCACGGTCACGCTCGACCCCTTGGGCGCCAGGGCGGTGATGTAGATGCCCAAGCCCGCGTACAGCAGGGTCCCAAGCACATTGCCGCCGAACACGGCCCAGAAGGTGCGAGGACCGCTGACATTCTTGGGGAGGTAGCGAGAGTAGTCGGAGACGTAGGGCGCCCAGCTCAGCATGTCCATGAAGAACAGGCCAACCACCGCGATGAAGATCGGGAAGCTGGACAGCTTGAAGCCGCCCATCCCGGGGGCCAAGGTCCGATGGCTGGCGAGGGTGAGCGCCGCGCCTGCCACCAACGTGCAGGCGAGGATGACGGTCAGCGCCGGCTGGATGCGGTGGATCCAGAAGTATCCAAAGATCCCTAGGAGGACCGACGGCACAGCGGCGATCACGATCCAGACCGGGATTCCGATCCCCGCCACCGTGCCTTGCATCGCCTGAGCCTGGACCACCAACTGCGCAGCCAGGAAGCCCACGTCCAGGAGAATCGAGGCGAGGAAGATGAAGATCGCGCCGTAGAACCCGAACTGGCCCCGGCTCTGGATCATCTGGGGCACCCCCAGCCGTGGACCCTGAACGGCGTGCAGCGCGGTGAAGGCCATCCCCAGGCACAGGCCCAGGACGAGTGCCACGAAGGCCCAGAACAGGTTCAGGCCGAAGGCAATCGCGAAACCTCCAAGCACGAAGTTGAATACATTGGCGTTGGTAGCGAACCAGAGCATGAACTGGCTGCGGACCTTGCCGTGTCGCTCGTCCTCCGGAATCACGTCGATGGAGTGCGACTCGATGCTTCGCACCGCGTCGCTGACCCCCCCGAGGGTCGCAGTATTGGCCATCTCTCTTCACCTCTCCTTGTTTGTCGGTTGACTGTCAACAGCCCCGGTTGCTACAGCCTCGTCTCTCCCCAGTCCGGGGTCCAGGTCAGTGCCGAACGTGTCCCCCGTCGACGTTGAATGTGGAGCCGGTCACCCAGCGCGCCTCCTCCGAGCACAGGAAGGTCACCACTGGGGCGATGTCCTCGGGCTCACCGCGACGCTTTATGGCCTGCAGGGACTGCACGAAGTCGAAGGAGGCCGCGTGCGGTCCCCCGAGCACGCCATCCGAGGCGGTGAGCCCAGGGCTCACCGCGTTCACTGTGATTCCAAAGGTGCCGAGCTCAGTCGCGAGGGCCCGGGTGAATCCCACGACCCCTCCCTTGGCGGCGATGTACGCCGCCATGTTCGGAGTCCCTGCGAAGAACGCGTTGGACGCGATGTTCACGATCCTCCCGTAACCGCGCTTGCGCATCTCGTCGGATGCACTCCGGCACATCAGGAAGACCCCGTCGAGGTTGACTCTCATGATGCGGCGCCACTCCCGGAAGTCGACCGCATCCCAGGAGGTGAACGGAACAATGGCGGCATTGTTCACCAGGATGTCCCAGCGTCCCGTCCGGGCGGTCACCTCGGTGCAGAGACCCGCCACCTGGGCCTCGTCCCCCACGTCCACACCCAGTCCGAAGCAGTCACCGCCCAGCTCGTTGCCCACCCGCTCAGCCCCCGACCGGTTCAGGTCAGCTACCACCACCGTCGCCCCATGGGCGGCGAGGTCGCGCGCGATCGCTGCCCCAATGCCCTGGGCCCCTCCGGTGACGACAGCAGTGCGCCCCTCCAGCACCTTCCTCTCCACCTCTACTTACCTCCGCCGTTTCGGACCATCAGGTCGACACCCGGGGCGAGCCCCGTAGCCGACCTGCTCTTCGTCACTCGCCAAGGGCGGCCAGGGCCGCCTCCACCGCGCTCCCGATGTCGGCCGGGAAGCCTTCAGCCCGGAGTGAGTTCCCCAGGGCGGCGAGAGCCAGCACCGGGGTGTGGGGTTGAGCGGATGGGCCCATGTGGCCGATCCTGATCACCTTGCCGGTCAGCTCACCCTGGCCACCTGAGAGCATCGCCCCCATGGTGGCGCGCGCTCGAGCTCTCACCCGACCCTCGTCGACACCTTCCGGCACCGCAAAGGCGGTCACCGTGTCCGAGCACGTGGCCTCGTTCCGCGGCCAGAGCGAGAGCCCGAGGGCCCTTCCCCCGGCCCGGACCGCCCGAGCCACCCGCTGATGCCGACGCTGCACCGCCTCCGACCCCTCGGCGAGAAACTGGGCGAGGCAGGCGTCGAGGGCATTGATTTCGGCCACCGATGGGGTGAATGGGAACGTTTCGGAATTCTCCCCGGCACCCCTCCAGTCCAGGATGCTCAGGATCGATGCCCGGGGAGCTGCAGGGTTGGACTCCATGTGGGCCCAGGCCCGATCACTGACGTAGAGCAGGGAGAGCCCGGGGGGGCCCCCGAGGCACTTCTGGGGTCCCACCACCACCAGGTCCGCCGGCCAGCGGCTCGGCTCGACCTGCATGCCCCCGAACGATGCCACAGCGTCCACTAGGAGCAGCGCCCCAGCGTCCCGCACCAGCGGTGCTATCTCCGCGATGGGGTTGATCGTCCCAGAGGGCGTCTCGCAGTGAACCGCAGCCACCACCTTGACTTCGGGGTGGGCCCGCAGCGCCTGGCGGACCTCGTCGGGCTGGTTGACCTCGTTGTAGGGGACCTCGAGCTCGATCACCTCACGGGCGTAGCGCCTCGCCCAGAATCCGAATCCTTTGCCGAAGACGCCGGACACCAGATTGAGGACCACGTCGTCCGCTGAGATCAGCGACGCCGCCGCGGCCTCCAGCCCCAGCACCGCCTCCCCATGCAATATGACGGGCACCTCAGTGCACGCGAAGGCCCGTCCGAGCTGGCGGACCACCGAGGCATACAGCTGGAGGAAAGCGGGATCGTATTGGTATAGGACCGGGCCCGCGAGGGCCGCCCGCGTCGGGTCCGTCAACCCGGTGGGGCCGACCGAAAAGTTGAAGACAGGCCGTCCCCAGCTGGCCTCGATCAGCGCTTGGCCCTGGTCCATCCTGAAGTCCTCCCACGCCTGCGCCTACTTCGGGCGGGCCAGTTCGCTGCCTTCACGCCGACTCGATGGCCTTGCGGACTGCGACCAGCTTCCGGGCTCGCTTCTGGCGCAGCTCCTGCGCCTGCTCGGGGGTGTAGTCGAAGAGGCCTTTTCCAGTCTTCATCCCCAGTTGCCCACTGGCCACTCGCTCGGTAATGGTCTCGCTGACGTCCTTCCGGGAGTTGAGGTCCCGGTTGAGGTAGCTGGCCACCGCGTTGTAGATGTCCAGACCGGCAACGTCCAGCAGTTGCAGGGGCGGAATCACCGACAGCTTGAACCCAATCCCCCACTGGACGCAAGTGTCCAGCTCCTCCGCCGCCACAACCTCGTCATCGACCAAGGCCAGGCACTCCCGCATGATCGCGTAGAGGACCCGGTTCTCGATGAAACCAGGGACATCCTTCAGCACCCGCACCGGGACCAGGCCCAGGTCCAGCACCGTGGAACGCAGTTTTTCGACCACCTCCGAGGCCGTCTGAGCGCCAGCGATGATCTCGATCACGGGAATCACATGCGGCGGATTCGACCAGTGCATTCCCACCACTCGGGAGGGGTCGGCGACCGACTTCTGAATGGTGCTGATGGGAATCCCTGACGTGTTGCTGGCGAGGATCGCGTCCTTGCGGCTGTGGCGGTCCAACTCGGCAAACACTTGGGCTTTGATCTCGGCGTTCTCGGGCACCGCCTCGATCACCAACTCCGCGCCAGCCACCGCCTCAGCCATGTCAGCCGTGACGGATACCTTGCCTCGCTCGGCGGCTGCTGGGCCGCCGATCCGGTCCAAAACGCCGAAGGCGACCTCGACCTCACCCGGGGTCCGCTGGCGCGCCGCCTCGCTGGTGTCAAAGACTCGCACGTCCATGCCGCCGCGGGCCAGGGTCGCCGCCATCCCCGGGCCCATGGTCCCGCTGCCGATGATCGCTGCCTGCTTCACTTCGCTCCTCCTTCCAATGGTTGCGCTTTGTGTGGGGTGCTCTCGTAGGGACACGACTCGGGGCCGTGGCCCATCACTGGTAGTACGCCGGCGCCTTCTGCCAGCTTGAAAAGGCGGCGCCATCATGTGAGCAGAAGAGCTCGGCCTCGTTGTCCTCCGCCACCTTCTTGAGCAGACGGATCGACGCCACGCTGGCGCTGGGATCGAGGTGGAAGCCCGCGATCACCTCCTTCTCCAGGCTCTGGGTGGTGTAGGCGGCGTCTCCCGTGAAGAGCATTGGCCGACGGCCCGAGAGACGGACCAGCAGGCTCATGTGGCCGGCGGTGTGGCCAGGCGTTTCGATCAGCTCAACTCCGGGAGCCAATTCGGTGGCGCCGCGGATGAGTTCGTAGCGCGGCCCGATGGCGTCGAAGCTGGTATCTGAATACCCTAGCCGTTCGAACGGCTGGTGATGGTGGAACTGGTCGAGCTCCCGCTCGTGGGCGATGGTTATGGCGTTGGGCAGCAGCCGGTTGCCGCCCACGTGGTCGAAGTGGTAGTGGGAGTTGATGACGTGGGTCACTTCGCTCGGGTCCATCCCGATCAGTTTCAGCTGGGCGGGAATGGTTTGGTCGGCGGTCTGTTGCGGCTTCTCAAAGGGGAGGACCTTCAGCACGTGGTCCAGGTCATAGCCGGTGTCGAACAGGAACTTGCCTTGGGGATGGTCGACCAGAACGCTGTAGCAGGGAAAGCGGACTTCGCCACCGGGGCCGAGGTTCCAGTACAGGTGAAAGCCATCGATCACCAAGCTCCCGCCGTCGAGCAGGTAAACCTTGGTTTCGCCCCCAATTCCACTCATGCCGCACCTCCACCGGTATCCACGCCGACTGACCTGCTCAATTGCGCGCTCCCTCTAGCCCAGCTTCCAGGGCCCGGGCCCCGAGAAGCCGAACCAGGTGTCGCTGGTACTCGGGAGATTCCGGTCGCTCAGGCAACAGCGGAATGCTGCCGGCTAGCAGGGCCATCAGCGACCGCACACGGGTGGAGAAGCCCACCCCACTCAGCCCCCGCAACTCCTCACCGAGCTCGACTTGCAGCACCTTGGGCCCAACCGAACCCACAGCCAGCCGGGCCGCTACGACCTCTCCCCTGGTCACTCCGACCAGGGCAGCCACTGTGACACTCGGGCGCTCGTGAATCTTCATCCGCAGGTGGACCGCCGCCGAGCCCGCGGGAAGGGCGGGAATCCATACCCCGAGCAGGAGGTCGCCGGGTCTCAACAGCGTCTGGTACGGGCCCTCGATGAACTCCTCGGGCGAAAACTCCACCGACTCACCGTTCACGCGGGCGCGCAGCCGAGCCCCCAATGCCGAAAGTAACGTGGCGGGATCGGAGTTTGGGTCCGCGAAGCAGAGGTTCCCGCCGATGGTGCCGATCGCCCGCACCCGGACGTTGGCTATCTGGGAAGCCATGCCGGCAAGGGGCGGTAGAACAGCCCTGATGGCCGGGGAACTCTCGATCTCGCGGTGGGTCACCCCTGCTCCGATCCAGACTCCTCCGGGGCGCAGCTCGATCCCCCTGAGTTCCGCCAGCGGCTTCAGGTCGACCAGGTGGCGGCTCTTGATGAGACCTAACTTCATCGCCAGAAGCAGCTCGGTCCCGCCCGAGTAGGCGGACGCGTCGTCGCCCAACTCGGTGAGCAGCTGAGAGGCTCCGTCGACCGAGTTAGGTCGGTGAAGCTCGAATTGGGGTAGCTTCACCTGAGCTCCCCGGTCTGCTCAACAGTCCCTCGCTCCTGCAGGCGCCGCCAGACTCGCTCGGGAGTCATGGGGAGCTCACGCATCGGGACCCCGGCTGCCGCCACCGCGGTGGCGATTGCCGCTGTCACCCCGGCGAAGGCCCCCTCGCCACATCCCTTGGCCCCAAATGGCCCGGGTCCGTCCTCGTTCTCTACGATGACGCACGTCATCTGCTCGGGAACGTCCAGCGTCGAAGGTATGCGGTAGTCCAGCAGCGTGTCGTTCAGAAGCAGACCCTCGGGGTCGTAGTGCATCTCTTCAAACAGGGCGTTCCCGATCGCCTGCAATGTCGCCCCTTCGTCTTGGCGGCGGATCAGTTGGGGGTTGATGGCGCGACCCACATCGGCAACGCTGGCCGTCCTCATTACGTGGACCACTCCAGTAGCCGGGTCGACCTCGACTTCAGCGGCGGCTAGGCACACCTCCCAGAAAACCGGCCCCTCTGCGTAGGAGCCCGAGCCTCGGGATGGTTGCACACGCCCCTGGCCGACCAGCTCTCCACCAGCGAACCCGAATCGCGCGCGAATCAACTCCTGGTGGCTTATCCAGCGTTCGCCGTCGGTGATGCCGCCGTCCCGGGCGGACAGGGGAGCGTCGGAGTCCAGCTTGGTGGCCGCGGTCTCGACGAGCGACGCCAAGACGTCGCGGGCGGCCAGCTCCACAGCCTTCCCAGCCACGGTCGTGGACCGGCTCGCCCCGGTGGAGCGGTCATACGGCGTGTACTGGGTATCGGTGCCTCGAACCACAACTTGGTGAGGCGGCAGGGCGAGGACTTCTGCGGCAATCTGGGCCATAGCTGTCCTGGCCCCCTGACCAAGCTCCGTGGTTCCCACTAGGACCGTCGCGCCGCCGTCAGCCCCGAGACGCACGGTCGCCATGGAGACGGGATGGGCACCGGCTGCCAGCAGCCCTACCGAAAGCCCGACCCCGCGGCCAGGCGGTCGGGGGGCGCCCCAGTCGATCGCCTCGGCCACCTTCCGCAGATCCCCCACAAGATCCGCGTCGAGAGGCTTGGCACCAGCCCTTACTTCCCCGCCCACGGGTAGAAGGTTGCGGCAGCGGAACTCCAGCGGGTCTAGGCCCAGCTTGTGGGCGATCTCGTCCACCTGCAACTCCCCGATCCACTGGAGGTGGATGGCGCCGAACGCACGGTAGGACCCCGCAGGGGCGGTGTTCGTGTACACGCAACGGCCGTCAACACGGACCGACCGCCACCGGTACGGGCCGGGGGCGGCGTCCCCCGCAGTCGCGGTCACCCGGGGTCCGTTGTCGGCATAGGCCCCGGTGTCTAGCCAAAAGTCGGCTTCCCGCGCCAACAGGGTCCCGTCCGCGGCGGCTGCTGTGCGCATTCGGCAGACCATGTTGTGGCGCCGGGTCGTGACCATCGACTCGTCGACCCGGTTCACCACCCGGACCGGGCGTCTGGCCTTGCGAGAGATCGCGACCGCGATGGGCTCCATCTTGGTGTAGGACTTGCTCCCAAATCCCCCACCCAGGTAGGGCACCACCACCCGCACTCGATCGAGGTTCAGGTCGAAGAGGTCGGCGATCTCTTGGCGGACCAGGAAGGGATGCTGGCACGACGCCCAGATCGTGACTTCATCTCCCCGGTAATCCGCGACCACAGAGTGGGTTTCCAAAGAGTACTGGTACACGGCCGGGAACCGATACTCGCCCTCGACCACCACGTCGGCGCCGGCGAAGTCGGCACTCACGTCTCCAGTGGTGAAGCCGTAGCGGTAACAGACATTGCCTTCCGGGTCCGGGAGCTGGCCGAGCCCGTGCGCGAAGCCCGGCCGCGCCCTGGTCGTGTGGACCTGCGGCGCATCTGAGCGGACGGCCGCCTCGAGGGACGCTACCGGGGCCTGCAAATCGTAGGCAACCTCGATCAGGTTCCGCGCCTCCTCGGCAACCGCGAGGGTCCGGGCCGCAACGACGGCGACGGGCTCTCCGACGAAGCGCACCTCGTCGATGGCTACGATGGGGCGATCGCGCAGCGCGTGCCCGTAGTACGGGTCCATGTCGAGCAAGTCCTGCCCGGTCAGAACGGCCACCACACCGTCGAGGGCCAGCGCGGCCTCGACATCGACCCGGGTGATCCGGGCGCGGGCCACAGGACTGCGGAGGACTGCGCCGTACAGCATTCCGGGAACCCTGATGTCACCGGTGAACTCCGCCTGACCGTTGAGCTTCACGCGCGCGTCGGCGCGCTCGACCTCGCGGCCGACCGCGGTGGCGACCACGGGGCGCTCCGGGGTCGTGACGGCGGCCATCAGGCCGGGCCCTCACTTCCCAGGACCTCGGCCAGAGCCTGTAAAACTGAGTGATAGCCAGTACAGCGACAGAGGTTCCCGGCCAGCGCCTCCCGGAGCTCAAGCTCGGTCGGCGCTGCCTCCCGGCGTGCCATCGCCTTTGCCGTGAGCAGGAGCCCGGGAGTGCAGAAGCCGCACTGCACAGCTGCGTGGCGGAGGAAGGCTTCCACCACCCGATTGTGGAACGGGGTTCCGACCAACCCCTCAACGGTCTCCACCCGTCGCTGGTCGATGTCCGCTGCCAGGTAGCAGCAGGAGCTCACCGGCTCGTCGTCGACCAGGACCGTACAGGCGCCGCAGACTTCCACTTCACAGGACTGCTTGGTGCCGGTTAGCCCCATTTCGTCGCGGAGGAAGTCAATCAGGAGCAGATTCGGGGGAATCGAGCGCTTGACCTGATCACCGTTGACCACCGCCTGAACCGTCACAGGACTCATCGGCGGCCTTCTCCTCTGGCCCGCCCCTCGGCTCGGCACCAGGCGGACCAGTACTCGTCAACGAAGTTGGCTGGGTACTTGATTGGGTAGAGCGCCTGCACCGCTTCCGGCTGCATCGGTTCGAGCGTCCCAAGGCTCCTCGCCACCACCTGGACCTGGATGGCTCTCTCCAAGGTCAGTGCCGCGAGCACCGCCCAGCGCACGTCCTCGCCCACCACCAGAATCCCGTGGTTGCGGAGGAGGGCTGCCCTCCGCTGTCCCAGGGCTTCGGCCACCAACCGGCCCTCCTCTGGGGTCGTCACGAGCGACCCCGTGCCCGTGTATCGCCCAACTCCGTCGCAGAAGAGCACTGCATCGTGGGAGACGAACTCCAGCTCGGCGTCGGTAGCGCCCAGAGCAATCCCGTAGACGGGATGGGTATGGATCGCGGCGCCTATGTCGGGACGCAGCCGGTAGGTCTCGAGGTGCATCGCCGTCTCCAGATGGGCACCCAGAGCCAGGTGGCCCTCGGGGTCGTCGAGACGGACCTCGATCACGTCTTCGGGAGTGACCTCGCCCAGCGCCTTGCCCTTACCCTTGACGTAGATCGTGCCGGGCTCGGGTCCACGCACGCTAACGTGACCCAAGGTCAGGTCCTCATGGCCGTAGCGGGCTACGATCCGACAGGCGGTGGCGACCTGCTCCCTCGCCTCAGCGGCGGTGGCGGGCGCGCCCAGGAAAATGGCCACTCCGTCGTTCTGGGTCACGGCCTTGCGGGCCGCCGCTCAGTCGGCGGATACCCGGGCCAGGGGAAGGCGAAGACCATGACCAGGTCTTCCGCCGGGGCCGCTGCGACCGTGTGCCACACCCCGCCGGGAATGAACAGGGCGTCGCCCTCAGAGACGGCCAAAGTTGAATCCTCCAAGAGGAGGGTGCCACTGCCGGCCACCACGTAGGCCAGCTCATCGACCGTGTGGTTCAGATCATCCGTGCGCGAGCCAGCCTTGAACACCGAGTACCCCAAGGTGGTGCGGCTCGAGGCCACCGTCTGCTGGTGAATGAGCAGCCGAGACCAACTGCCTTTCGCCAGGGGAATGGGGGCCACCTCCCCCAAAGCAATCACCCGCGTCGAGGTCACAGCTGCCAAACCCCGTCCTTGATGATGTACTCGCCGGTGTCCAAGATCTGGATCGAGGCGTTCAAGCAGACGCCATCGAGGTGCAGCTTGCTGACGTTCTGCCCCCCCGGGTAGCAGTTCTTGTTGTCCCCGAGTGCGAAGTGAACGGTCCCCTTTCGTCCCTTCTCGGAGGGTGAGCCGAGCGGTGCATAGTCACTCGTCCCAAAAGCGAACTCGCCCACGACGCGCGTGCCGTCTACCTGCTCGATCACCGACCGCAGGCGCTCCGCCTCCTCCTTTCCCTCGATCGCCTGCCACTTGCCCCCCTCCACGTGCCAGGTGATGGGATTGGTGACATGTCCGGGAACGCCGATTCCCAGCATGTTGCCGTCGACCACGATCCTGCCCGCGGTCTGATCCTCCACAGCGGCATAGGCGACCTCACCCCAAAGGGGAACCGGACCCATCATGGCGCCCCGGTCCTTGACGGGAACCACAGCCAGCGCGGGGCGCGACTCGATGCTGACCTCGACATCCGTTCCTCCGGGAGAGGTGACCCGGACCCGCCGCTTCCCGACCAGGCGCGCAATGGCAGCATTGGCGTTGGCCATGGTGCGCTCGATGTCCTCGACCGAGATGGGCCACCGGCCGAAACCCTCCTCCACGGAGCCGATTCGAGCGTTGCGGTCCACGGCCTCCCGAACCGCCGAGACGTGGGCGAAGCGGTTGGCCCACTCCAGATTCGTCACGATGATGATGGAGTCTGAGTTGACCATGGCCGTGTGGAGGTTTCGGGGTGGGGCCATCGGAAACAGGGTGTCCTGAAGGCCACGGCGCACCTGGGTATCGTTGTTGGCAACCACCGGCCAACCGCCGCGCTCCGCCACCACAGTGGCCAGCATCTCGGCCTCCTCCTTGCGCCGGTTGTCGGTGATGATGGTGACGGTGTCGCCCTCCTTCACCTCGAAACACACGTCGACGATCAGCTCCGCCGACTTGCGCATGGCGCTCTCGCTGCGCGGTTCTTGCTCCTGCTCCACCTTCAGTTCCTCCTCCAGGACAGTCAGTTTCCCGCCCGCAGCACAGGGAGCACCTCAGCCGCGAATCGGCTCACTTGGGCGAATTGGTCCAGGTCTCCGAAGCGACAGACGAAGTGGTCAACCCCCGCAGCCTGGAACCGGCGGAACCAGTCAATGATGGTGTCCGGCGTGCCGACCGGGCCCCAGTTCGAAAGGTCAACCGACTTGCTCAGCTCGGGGTAGTAACTGGAGATGTATTGGCCAAAGGCTTCACGGGCTCGGTCCGCCGAGTCCCCGATATTCATGGTCACCTGGTAGGAGACAGTGAAGCCGGCCAGGTCCCGCTTCATCTCGTCTGCTGTAGATCGCAGTGCCTGGACCTGCTCCACGACCTCCTCTGGATGCATCGCCCGACAGCAGGTCATCCATCCGTCGCCCCGCCGGATGATCCGTTCGCAGGCGCGCCTCATCCGGCGCTTGGCGACGGCGGGCTCCAATTGCCCAGTGAGCCGGATGTTAGACACGACCCAAATCGGGGGTGGGCTTTGTAGCGGCCTGAGCGGTCCCATCTCAGTGCCAGAGAAGAAGGAGATGTCCTTGTACTTGTAGTACTTCCCGTCCAGGTTGGCGGTACCCTCGGTCCAGAGCTGTCGCAGGACCGCCAGCCCCTCGTCGAAGATCGTCGCTCGGTCCTCGAAGTCCAGACCCAGCGCTTCGAACTCGCGCCGGACGCCCTCTTCAGGGTTGCCCATGCAGGCGCCCAAGATCGACCGACCGCCCGAAAGGCGGTCCATGGTGGCCCACTCAAGCGCGAGGTACAACGGGTTCCGTGTGGAAGTGACCAAGCAGGCCGTCCCGAGCTTGACCCGGGAGGTGCGCTGGGAGAGCGCTGACATCAGGGCCAAGGGTTCGAACCGGGGCTTGGAGAACAGGCTGTCCCCAACCCAGATCGAGTCGAAGCCCAACTCCTCGGCCACCGTCCCCAGGTTGAGAAGGTCGTCCAGCCCATATCCGGGGGCGATGAGAGGTTCGCGATTGTTCAGGTTGACGCCGAACTGCAAAGGGAGCCCTCACAGGTGACCGGGGCTGCCGTACTGTGGATTCAGCCCACGGCGCCAATCGCCTCGGCTGCAACCGAAGGTAAATGGAAGCACAGCCGTCAGCCGGGTGTCAACTGCCGACTGTGGACCCTCTAGGCAGGGTCGGCTGCACCTCCGGGCTGGGACGGTGGCCGACGCCGGCAAGTCCCGATTGCTGTGCGAGCACCTCCACCGGTCCGGCCTCCGTTTCGGCCCGCCGGCGCTCCCGGGTTGCTGCCCCGGAGAGGGGAGCCGCATCCAGCTGAGTCTTTGCTGGGGGGGTTCCGCGGCCCGGTGGCTTCCTCCAGTTACGGCGGCGCGGATCTCACGACGGGGCAACGCGTCGCACTGGGCGGCGTCAGAGTAGCGTTGCCCGTCCGGGCTCCTGTGGCCGAAGCGCCTCTCAGGTCCGATCGCCCTGGAAGGGGGCCCTCAAGTCCTCATTCACGGCTCTCCGGCCAAAGCGGCACCCACTGGCCGGGACTATCGACAGCTAGGGTCTTGGAGTGCGGGCTAGCCGGAGTCGCGCGACTCCGTCGCCAGCCGGTGCGAGACCCGCGGACCGAGCTCCAGCGTCAGCTGCACGGTGCAGTAGCGCTCCGCCGCCAGTCGAATCGCCCGCTCTACGGCCCTCGGATCCAAGTGGTCTCCCCAATCGTGGATAAGTTCGAAGCCGAGGAACGGGCGCCCGGGAGGAACCTCGGCCCGCCCCGCGGCCAGCACGGTCACGCGCCCGTGCCGCTGCGCGGCTCGAGACTTCTCGAGAATGGCGCGCACGTCCATAGCAATGCACCCCCCCAGCGCAGCCATCAGCAACTCGGCCGGCTGCCAGCGAGGCTCACCACCCGGACCGGTCTCCCCGCCGATGATGATCCGGGCACCCTGTGGGGAGCTGGCCTCAAAGTGCCCGTCTGCACGCAACTCGACCGTCACCGCTGCGGGCGCGGGGGAGGGGACAGTAGACGCAAATCCGTCGCGCTCGTCCACCTTTCAGCCCTTGCCCAGCGAGTACTGCTGGGGATAGAGCTCATTGAAGATCCCCTGGGGGACCAGGCCAGAGAGGTTGCTCTTGTACATGGTGAGCTGGGTTGGTCCCTCCGGCATCCACACCACCGGCAGCTGCCGGGCGATGTAGTCCTCGTAGCGATAGAGGGCCGCGATCTCGGCCGCGTAGGTGGGGGCGGTGTGGGTGGCGAGGATGTCGGAGTCCGCGGTCGGGTCGGAGTAGTCGCCGGCGTTGCTGCCGGCCCCGGTCTGGAAGAGGTTGCCCCCGGTGGGTAGGTAGTCCAGGAGGTAGGTCCATCCCGGACCGCCCCAGTCCGCCAGCTGCCAGTTGGAACAGGGGCTGGCGGGGGAGCAGCCGTTGAAGACCGTCGCCGTGATCTGGGTCGAGGACGATTCAGAGAGGTTGAGCTGCACTCCGGCTCTGCTCTTGGCCGTGGACTGCAGCGTCTCCATCTCGTTGGTGAGGACGGTGGAGCCGCTGGCGTAGAGGAGCGAGAGGGTTGCCGTCGCCCCGGAACTGATGCCCTGGCCGCACTCCCCGGGCCCCGAGCCGGGGCGGGAGCAGACGCTGACCCCTCCGGGGTGGACCGTCCAGCCGTTGGCCGACAGCAGCTGCACGGCCTTCGCCGGGTTGAAGGGGTACACCTCGCCCCTCGCCTCCAGAGGGCTCACGTAGGGGTTGCGGGCGGGGAAGGTGGGGACCGGACCCACGGTCGGGGTCCCGATCCCGGCCATGAAGTCGTGTATGTACTGGGGCTGGTTCACCAGCGACTGGAACGCCTGCCGGAAGTAGGGCTGGCGAAGCAGGGGGCCCGCGGTGGGGCTGGTGAAGTTGTAGGCGAAGTAGTTGAAGCCAAAGGCATACCAGGGGTTGTAACGGTAGCCGCGCTCGCTCTCCAGGAAGGACTTCTGCCCCAGGTCCTGGACCGGAAGGTAGCCCACCGTGACCGCGCCCGAGCGCAGGGCGTCGAACTCGGCGGTGTCCGAGGAGAACGGCAACTCCTCGAAAGCCGCGATCCTGGGCTTGGGCGACCCGGAATAGGCGGCGTTGGGGACCATCTTCACGAACCCGGCGGTGGTGAACTGAGCCAGCTTGAACGGCCCATCCACCACCCTCCACAGGGGGTTGCTGTCGTATGTCCCGAGCGCCTGGGACTGCAGGTTCAGGAATTGCGCCACCCCGAGGGCACCGCTGCTGGCGGTGCCGGGGTCGGCCGGCACGTACTCCAGGGGGCTTGTCCCCGGCACCGGAACCCTGGCCTCGGCGCTGGCGTCGTAGTTGCCCACCGGCCCAGAGGCCGATAGCCGGTCCCACGACGCCTGCGGGATGGGGGAGATCTGGCTCAGTTCGTTGTAGCCGAACCAGGTCGGGTTGTAAGCGTGGTTGAGGTGGAACACCACGGTGTAGGTGCCGACCTGCTGGTAGCTGACGACGTTCTCCGGGAACCCGCCGGGGACGGCTCCGCCCCAACCCGGGCCGGGTGCGTTGCTGCTCCCGATCGTCGGCGCCTTGGGATCGGTGACCGCGCTCAAGAGGTTCATCCAGAAGATCACGTCCCGGGCGGTGATCGGATGCCCGTCCGACCACTGCCAGTGCTTGAGGGTGATGGACACCGTGGTGTTGCCGTCGGAGAAGACCGGGGGCTGGGCCGAGCTTAGGTTGCGGTTGAGAATCGGCTGCCCATTGACCCCGAAGACGTAGAGCGGCGGGTAGAGGATCTCGGAGAGGTCGGGGATGTTGGCGTAGCTGAAGTACGCGCCGCTGGCCATGGGCATGATGTAGTTGGGCGGCGAACTGGGAGCCTCGGCAAAGGTGACAACGCCATCGCTATTGGACGGGTGGGCGGCGCCTCCGCTGCAAGCCGCCAGCAGCATCCCCGCCAGGGCGGCGGCCACCACCCCGCGCGCCGGAGTCAGCCAGTACCGATGCCTCATTACGTACTCCCTGTCGCTCTTGTTGTTCGCTGCCTCCGACCTGTCCGAAACGCGTGCGAGCACACGGCGCCGCTTCCGAGCCCGCGCGGCCCCCGCCGTGAACCGGTCAGTAGCCGGGGCTTGCCACCGAGACCAGTTCGGCTGCGCGCGCCCGGGCCCACTCGGGAAGGAGAGCTGGCACATGGTCACCCGAACTGGGGTCCAGCTCATAGTGTATCTGGGGCCCCCTCCGGGCCAGCTCCGCCACCGCGCCGAGGAAGTACGCCACGTCGGACCGCGAGGTGCCTAGGCCGATGCTGGCGCGCACCGCTCCGGGGACCGCCGACCGATCCCCCTGGGCCAGCCGCGCTCGGATCTCCTCGGCCCCGGAATCGGGCACCGAGAGGAGGTGGAGCATGAGGGGGTGGGCGCAGAAGCAGCCGTGGCGGACCCCGATGCCGTACTCGGCGCTGAGGACCGCGGCCACCAGGCTGTGCTGCCAGCCCTCGAGGTTGAAGGAGATGACCCCGGTGCGCTCTGTCGCCCTCGGCCACATTGCGTACACGCTGACGCCCGGGATGGCGGCCAGCCCGGCCCGGAGAGCGCCCGCCATGGCGCTCTCCTCATCCCACACCCGATCCATCCCGTAGCGCTGCAGCTCGTCAGCCGCGACCGCCATCGCCACCGCTCCGATGACGTTCGGGGAGCCCGCCTCCTGACGGGCGGGGAGCTCGGACCACCGCACCGAGTCGGTGGTGACGAAGTCCACCGCCCCGCCACCCCGCAGGAAGGGCTCCAGCCGTCCGAGCCAGTCGGGAAGGCCGATGAGGATCCCGGCGCCGAACGGGGCGTACATCTTGTGCCCCGAGGCGGCGAGGTAGTCGGCCCCCAGGGCGGCGATGTCGAGGGGCAGGTGGGGGGCGATCTGGGCCGCGTCCACCAGCACCCGCGTGCCGAACCCGTGGGCCACCCTGACCAGCTGCTCCAGCGGCCAGAGCTCCCCGGTGACGTTGGAGGCGCCGGTGACCGCGAAGAGGTCCGCCGGGGCCGTCTCGGCGAGGGCGCCGGCGAGCGCGGCGACGGCCTCCTCCGGGCTCCCGGGCACCGGCAGGCAGGTGACCTTAAGCCCCTCTCGGCGCCAGGGAAGGAGGTCGGCGTGATGCTCCGAGGCGAAGGTCACGACCGAGCTCCCGGCCGGGAGCGCGGCGGCCAGGAGGTTCACGGCGTCAGTGGTGTTGCGGGTGAAGATGGCCACGTCCCCGTCCCGAGCGCCGAAGAACTGGAGGAGGCGCTCGCGCGCTCCCTCGTATGCGGCCGTGGCCACCTGGGATTTGAAGCCGGCGCCCCGGTGCACGCTGCTGTAGTAGGGGAGGAACCGCTCGACCGCCCGGGCCACCGCGACCATCGCCGGAGTGCTGGCCGCGTAGTCGAGGTTCACGTACGGCCGCTGTCCACCTGTGACCAGTGGCACCTCGAGCTCGGCGCCGCAGAGCGCCGGCCGCGGCGCTGGGCCGGCCTCAACCATGGCCGGACGCCTCCAGGCGCGGCAAAGCGATCGGACGGGTCGTGATGTCGTCGCTGGACACCAGGGCGTCGATCACCATCCGCTGGGAGGCCCGCACCTGTGCCACCGCCACCTTGCGCGCCATCTCGGTGTCTCCGGCCATGATGGCCTCGAGCAGTTCACGGTGCTCGTGGACGATCTCGTCGGCGCGGGAGCTGAGCAGGAGCCCGATCCGGAACAACCGCTCCATCTGGACCAGCATCACCTCCAGGAGCTGGGCGAGCCGGGCGCTGCCGGAGGCCCGGCCCACCATCAGGTGGAACTGGGTGTTGGCCTCCAGGAACCGGTCCACGCTGCCGGTGTCTGCGGGCGCGTAGGTGCTGGCGCACAGCTCCTCCAGCTGCCTCAGGTCGGCCATCCGCACAGCCTGGGAGGCCGCCAGGGCGGCCGCCTCCCCTTCGAGCAGGACTCGAAGGGCGAAGAGCTCGCGCGTGTCTTTGATGGTCACCTCGGCAGCCCGATAGCCGGCCCCTGGCTCCACGCTCACGAATCCCTCCTGGCGCAGGCGGGTCAGCGCCTCGCGCACCGGGGTCTTGCTCAGCCCGAGCTCGAGCGCGATCTGAGCCTCGGTGAAGCTGCTGCCCGGGAGGATCTCCAACTTGGTGATCCTCGATCTGAGCTCTGTGTAGGCAGTGTCCGAGAGAGATTCGGTTGGCATATTGAATAGGCATTGCCAGTATATCGCCCGACGTCCTGGGGCGACCCCGCCTCCCTTGCCCCTCAGGGCACGTCCGGGTAGAGGACGAAGAGCCCGCTGATCTTGCCTTGGGCGTCGAACGCCACCCGTCCCTTCATGGGACCGCGCTCGAAGGCCAGCGGGACGTCGACCACCTGGTGGGGGCCCCGCTGTGTCGCCGTGGGCCTGCCCATCGTGAGCAGCCGGCCCGACAGCGCCTCCACCTTGCCCCATGCGGAGGCGAGTCCCCGGGCGTCCAGCCTCCCCTTCATCGTCGTGTCGAAGCGCCCGATCAGCTCCTGCCCCTCACCCGCGGACCACAGCCGCAGCGCCTCCAGGGCGTCCTCCGCCCTGCCCGTCAGTTCCCGTCCTTCCATGGCCATCTCCGTCCGA
>DAHVDN010000034.1 GCA_027313505.1 Candidatus Dormiibacterota bacterium | reverse complement strand
CCTAGCCGCCCAGGTGGAGCCCCGGTGCCAGACCGGGCTGAAAGAGCACCAAGACGCCCAGCAAGAGGGCTGCCAGCCCCGCGGCCTGGCCTGCGCGGTGGCCCCACCGGGGGGTTTTCTCAATCAGTACGATCGCTGTGAGC
This sequence comes from Candidatus Dormiibacterota bacterium, assembly GCA_027313505.1. Taxonomy (GTDB): domain Bacteria; phylum Chloroflexota; class Dormibacteria; order Aeolococcales; family Bog-877; genus AG-12. The sequence goes on along the minus strand of DAHVDN010000034.1, from coordinate 31,872 downwards.
ACCACCATGGCCACCAGATTCATGAACCCCAGGGCGATGAGCACGGCCATCAGCGCCCAGCAGCAGGCCAGGCAATACGCGCCGTGGGTGAGGCCGGCGCGCAGATCGCGCGCGCGTCCGCGCAGGGACCCATATTGCAACAACAAACCGAGGGTGGAGCGGCAGCGAATCAGGCAGCGCTGTTTGAGAGGACTCAGTTGATAGATTCCGCAGCCGGCGAAGATGGCCACCCCCAGGCCGGTTGCCACCGCCGGGTGACCGCTGGCCAGGTGGTCAACGATCCAAGCCAACCAGTAGGCGGGAACGGCTGCAAGGCTCCACACCACCAGGTACCCGGCCGCGAAAGCTGCCAGGCGGACTCCCCAATGGTCCGTGAAGGTGCGGGTATAAAGCGCGGCGAATGGCGCAACCGATGGCAGCATCATGGCCGCCACCATCAGCACCCACAGGGCCACAAAGGATCCCAGCCCGAGCCCCATGGTGGAGGGCATCGATCCCATGTGACCAGCCGCCACCACGATGCCGACCCAGGCGCCGGCGGCCAGGAGTAGAAGTAGCGAGGTCGGCGGCCACAGCGGCCGCCGACCTGGCGTCGCTCGGATCAGGACGCCCAGGCAAATGGCGCCGAGTGCCCGTTCTTGCCGGTGTTGGAAAAGGACAACCCGAACGCGTCTACCTGCGATCGGTTGGCTTTGGCAACCGTCAAAGTGGAACTGGCCGGGTGGAAAACCCCAGTCAGCTTCTCGATTTCCCCTGTGGGATTGCCCGGGGCCACGAAATCCTCGATTTCGATGTCCACCATGGACCCAACCTTTATGGAATGGCGGCGTCCGGCATCCCGGTAGTCGATTGGGGCCATCTCCATTCCGAGCAGCTCGCCGATGAGCGGACTTAGCATCGCCATGGGGCCGCCGACCTGTCCCCCGAACACTGCGTGGAGCTTCTCCACCTGCTCGGGCGACGCGGCGGCATCCATCACCAGTCCGACGCGCCAATTGCCATCGGCCATGACCGGCGGCGTGTCGGCTACGACCACGACCGTCTTACCACTCACGTCAACCCCCTCCACATCACCGACCCCGATGTGGAAGGCCATCACCACCCGGCAGCGATCCTGATCGGCGGCCATGGTGAGGCCGGAGGTACTACAGGGACACACCATGTCGCAGGAGCAATTCTCGAAGTAGGTCCCTTCTAGTGACCAGGCCATGCTGTTCCTCCTTCCGCTAGATAGATCCAGACGTTTTAGCACGCCCCCGCTGGCCTGTCAACAGCGGGCCCAACCACTGTTGGAGTTCAGTGATTCTGACCTCCCTTAAGAGTTCAGCGATTCTGTCCGGTCATGAAGGACAGGATCACGTTGAGCTTGGGTGACCAGAGGCGAGTACTGGTGCTGAATCAGCTGGAGGCTGGAGTGGTCAGTCCGGAGCAGGCGGCTCTGCTGCTAGGAGTGGGCCCGCGCCAGCTCCAACGGCTTCGGGTCCGGCACCGCCAGGAGGGGGCCGAGGCCCTGGTGCACGGCAATCGAGGGCGGCGTCCGGTGAACGCCGTGGATCTCGGAGTGGCACGCAGAGTGGTGGAACTGGCCACCGGTGCCTATGTGGGCTTCAATCAGCAGCACCTGACCGAGATGCTCGCTGAGCGCGAAGGGATGTTCCGCTCCCGGCTCACAGTGCACCGACTGCTCCACCAGGCCGGAGCGGCCGCCCCCAGGACCAGGCGGTCAGCCCGGGCCCACCACCGTCGGGACCGGATGGCCCAGGAAGGGATCCTGTTACAGGTCGACGGCAGCCGCCACGATTGGCTGGAGGGCCGCGGCCCGTACATGACCCTGGTCGGCGGAATCGATGATGCCACCGGGCAGGTCCCCGGAGCGACCTTCCGGGAGCAGGAAGACGCCCAAGGGTACTTCCTGATGCTGCGCCAGGTCGTGGTGGGCAAGGGCGTGCCGCTGGCCATGTACTCCGATCGGCACGGCATCTTCGTGAGGACCCGCAAACAGGAGCCCAGCCTGGAGGAGCAGCTGGCCGGCCGACGCGACCCGACTCAGATGGGGCGCCTCCTTGACGAGCTCGAGGGGGAGCTCATCCTGGCCCGCTCACCCCAGGCCAAGGGCCGCATCGAGCGCCTCTGGGGCACCTTCCAGGACCGCCTCTGCAGTGAGCTGCGACTTCAGGGCGTGGCCACCCTGGAGGCGGCCAACGTGCTCCTCGCCAAACACGTGGTCCGCCACAACCGCCGCTTCGCCCTTCCCGCCCAGGACCCATCACCCGCCTGGGAGATCGGCACGGTGGGCTGGGGCCAAAGGCGATGTCCAGGGCGCTTGACGCCAAAGTTAACCATCTTGCGGCGCACGACTCGAGGATCGGTCCTGCCCGGCGCCCACCATCCCACCAATCGGCGCAGGCTCGTTCACCGCCAACCTTGCGACCTGTCGAGCAAGGGGCGCTCATCGTCCGGGCGCACGTGGAGGACAGCCGCCTCGGCCTCCTCCGGCTAGATGGATACCTCTGAGCGCACGCTTATCGCACGGCCGACTACTTGGTCCGCGAGACCTTTGGTCGGGCCTCTGCAGTCCGTGCGCTCGGGCTCTCCGGCACAGAGGTCGATCTGACGCGATTCAGGACCTTGGCGTCACCCTGCAAGTCCACCCCCTGCTTGAGCGCGTCCTGTAACTCGACACGGCGGCTGAGCAGGCCTAAGACGAGCCACGGCGGCCCGGTGAGGATGGCGTCCGGATCTTTCGCGCTGCCCCGGCGCACACGGATCTTGCCGTCGACCGCCTCGACCAGCATCGGCTCGTCGCCCATGCGCACCTCGATCGTGACCGGAGGTCCCTCGGGCGTGGGGTCATAGTAGTAGAGCTCCAGGGGCAGGGTGATCCAGTAGCTGCGGAAGGCCTCATCGCCGCCCGCTTCACTGAGCAGCGGAGCACCCCAGCGCCCCAGCTCTCGAATCACCGGCAGCAGATCCTGCCCTCGCGGAGTCAGCCGGAACAGCGTTGTCGCGATCGGAGGTGGCGCCAGTTCGCGGCTGACCACCCCGGCCTTTTCCAGCTGCCGGAGGCGATCGGCGAGGAGGTTGGTGGCGACGCCCGGCAGGCCGTGTTGCAGGTCCGTGTAACGGCAGGCCCCGACCAGCATGAGCTCGCGGACGATCAGCAGGGCCCAACGATCCCCGATCGCGTCGAGGGCCTTGGCGACAGCGCAGAACTCTCCATAGGACCGCACGCTGAAAATCCTAACACACCTGCAAGATCATATCCAGTTAGCACTTGACTTTGTCACGTGCCCACATTAGAATCAAGAGCGATCGGAGATTGGACCCAGGAGGTGCTCCCGTGAAGAGCCCGTTCCCGACCATGAAGCCACCGCAAGGCCTGGCCCTGGCGCTCACCTGCCTGGCCGGTTTCATGGTCGCCCTGGATGCGCCGGTGATGGCAGCCGGCATCTCGCTGCTGGGCTCGATCACCGCGCTCGTCGTCGCGACTCACCGGGTGTCGCAGGTCGAGGTGCCGGCAGATCAGTCGGTGACCGTTCTCGCCAGCTCACAGTTGATTGAAGGAGGAATCCAGACATGGGCAACCCAGTGACTCACTTCGAGATAGTCGGGAAGGACGCGGCGGGCCTGCAGGCGTTCTACCGGGAAGCATTTGATTGGGGGATTGTGCCAGCCGGGCCCTCCTACGCCATGGTTCACCCGGGAGCCGGAGTCGGCATCGACGGTGGTGTCGGCAGCGCAGCGGAGGGCGGAGGCGCCAGTCGGGTGACCGTCTACATCGAGGTCGATGACTTGGCCTTGGCTCTGCACAGGATCGAGGGCCTCGGCGGCCAGAGGCTGTTGGGCCCCCTGGACGTTCCTGGCGGACCGAGCATCGCGCTCTTCAGCGACCCCGAGGACCATGTCGTCGGGCTCACCAAGGCAACGACCGTTCGCGGGCGCTGAGGTGGGCGCCCCACCAAGGGACCCTGCACTGGCCGGGTAGCCGAGCAGCGCCACCGTCTTCCGCGGTCAAGCTGGCTCGGCCCCGGCTCGGCCACGCAAGAGACGAGCAAAGGAGCGGTCATGACAGGTCTGGAGATTGTCGGGCTTGGTGCGCGCGTGCACATTTTCGCTCAGCCCCACGCTCGCCAACCATTTAGGCGGCTCTTCGAGGAGGTCCTGGAGTGTTCACTGGTCGAACTCGACTTCGGACTGGACCATCCGGTCATGCTCATACGCTTTGAGGACGGGAGCGCGTTCAGCGTCGAGTTCACCGAGCTGGCGCCGGCTGAGGTCCCGCCTTCCGCGGTGGACGACGAGCACGCCTTTCGGGGCGCCTGGATCGAATTCCGCACCAGGAACCTCGCTGGATGCCAGGAGCGACTCCGTCAAGCCGGCATCCCTGAGTTCCGACATCGAGGCAGCCAGCACGCTTATTTCAGCGCCCCGGGTGGCCAAGTGTTCCGGCTGCTCGAGGTCGATTACCAGGGGCCCTGACGGAGCGGCCCGGCACGGTCTTCAGGACCACGCATGCCGGGCGGCGCACGACATGGACGGTGGTGGTGCCGCGAGGGCTGTGCGTCTATCGGCTGTTCGGGCACGACGTCCGGCGAGCGTAGGGAGGGCACCACGGTGAGGGTGACCCACGACCTCACGGCACAACCGCCCGACGCGAGTCTCGCGCTTCGGGACTTCGCCGCCCACTTCGGTCCATTCCTCGAGCGATGGCAGGATTCCATCGCCCGCAGCCTTGCCGGCAACCAGCCGCCCAGCGTCCACAGCTGCACCGTGCCCGGGTGGAGTTCGAGCAATGCGCAGTTGCCTTCCCGATCACCTGAGCGGGCCGGCTCCTTGGCGCGTTTGGGTACACACCCTTCCAGGATTGGTCCGGCGGACGAAGCTGGTGCCTCGGCTCGACGTAAATCGTGGTCGACCAATCACCTGCGTTGAGCGGCACTTCTCACGAGCGGAATCGTCCGGGCCCGAACCATCTCGCCTTCCACGCTGGAAGTCGTGCCGAGGTGGACGACCTCACCGCCGAAGCCGACCACCACGGCTGGCGTCTCCTGTTTCCTGATCGACATCCGTTCGCGGGCGGTCCCGGGCACTACGCCGCCTACCCCGAGAACACTGACGGCTTCGAAGTAGAGCTTGTGGCCACGGATCCGGCTCCATAGTTCGGTCTATAGCCCTCTGACCCGGGGTCGCTCCGTCAAGATGGATACCCCCAAGGCTCCTTATCGGCAGCTAAGGGCCTGGCGTGAACTTCTCCAAGTAGTCCCCGTGGTCGGTGAGGTGCCAGTGCTGCCAATCGGTGCCCTAGGCCTCGTCTTCGCAATCGGGCCCTCGCCAACTGGTTCACCGCGTTTTGACAACCTTGTGAAGTAGAGCGCCCGGCCTAAGCCTGGTCCGCGGACACAGTGGGGATTTTCCCCAACTCCGACTCCCTGCTCGCCCGGCCACCGCAGTTCTCCAAGAGCAGCACGACGAGTGGCAGGACGGCAAGCGCCACTTCTCCCAGGCCTCCCTGGCCCTCCTCTCAGGCGACGGTCGGCAACTCCTCACCAACCCCCTCACCGCAGGACTGGCTGCCTGATGACCGGCCCCCACTCCCCCTCCCTAATTTCCACCGATCAAGGCGACTTGACTCCCCGCCTGCCAGCTTTAGTTGGCAAGGTGCGGTGTTCGCAACCTTGAAAGTGGTAGCGTCTCACCCTGTGTTCGACGAGCATCCTGGGCACGAGGCGCAACAAACCAGCCCCAATGCAGTGTGGTCGGGGCTGGACAACGCCTGGCAGGAGGCTTTCCGCCAAGCTTGGGAGGCATTCCGCACCGGTAACATCGCTGTCGGCGCTTGCGCGACGACTCCCGCCGGGGCGGTCGTCCACGCAGCCCGCAACCGCGTTGTCGACGGCCACGCTCCCCTGGGCGAGGTCTTCGGCTCTTCATTGGCCCACGCCGAAGCGAATGTGGTGGCCCGGCTCACGTTTGGCAGCCGGAAAGAACTTGTCCTCACGACTACGCTCGAGCCTTGCCTGCAATGCTCAGCGGTTGTCCGTCTGGGGCCGGTAGCCTCCGTTCGTTTCGCGGGCGCGGACCCTCTCTGGGACGGGTGTCATGACTTCAGCCCGCTGTCGCGGCGCGAGGCGGCTCGCACCCAGGTGAAAATGATCGGCCCGCGCGATGATGAGGTGGGTGGGTTCGGTAACCTAATCTCGCGCTTCTGGGACCATGGCCCTGCAGTGCAAGAGTTCTTGAGGGCGAATGGCGAGGCGGAGAGCCTCGACCTGGTCCGAGAGCTGAAAGCCGACGGAGTGATGCCGATGCTCGCGGCCATGGAAGTAGAGGATGCCTTCGCGTACTTGTGGCCCCGACTGAGAGGACTGAGCCCCAGGTCCAAGGCAGTCTGACCCACCACCCCCCCGCGTCGGCTACTGGCACAATTATGCGCAGTACTAAGGGGATGCGCCTCCTGCTGCTGGAGCCAGGCTCTCATCTGGCTGGGTCAGTTTTTGGGGTACAGGTCAGTGTGACGTGTACCCCGTTCACTGGCCGACACCTATGAGGGTCCTGGCCCGGTTGTCGGACACTGATGGCCCTCACGCTCGCCTCCTCGCCTCAGGAGTCCATCTTAGGCCTGCAGAGTGCTGTAGGCGTCGATAACTGTCGTTATCAAGAGCTTGGGCAGGCGGCCGAGCAGCCTCGCGTCGGCTCCGGCAGCCAGACCCCCTATATGCCAGCGGAAAGCTTGGGAGGGGTAGGCGTCGACGAACTCTTCCCGGGGGTTGAAGTTTGAGATCACCAATGATCTATCGAGTACCCCGATCGTGGCTGGGAATCGAGCCACAAACATGGGTGAGACTCTCCGCAGCGACAAGATGACCTATTGCGCTGAACCGAGGTCGTCGGCCAGCGTTGCGCGCGGGAGTCACGCTCTTTGCCGGCGAGTGATGCTAATGTATCCGTTGCTCCAGCCATCTAGAAACATCATTGGGTCAAGGCCCATCAACCTAGGCCGGTTCAGCAAGCCAGAGAGAGACTCGGGGTCGCAGGTGATGTGTCCATTCAACTCCCTGGAAATGGTGCCAAGGAATTTCCAGTCGTTAGCGTCTGCAACCGAGTAGACGAAGAGCGTAGTGGCCAAGGTACGGCGACTGCGCTTGACCACTCTATCCAACCCGGTCGCGATCGCTGACTGCCTGCCGAATGGCGGCGCCGAGCCGGGCAATCGGAACTGTCGGGTCTCCCCAGACTCCCGTTAGATGTCGGCTCGGGATCACCGCCACCGGTCCCCAAGATGAGTCGGTCCTGAACACCTGGAACTCGTATCTGCGAAGGCGGACGCCCCCCGTCAGCCGCGGCTCCAGATTGGGGAACATCCCGCGAACCGCTCCGAACGGGGAGGTCCCGATGGTCACAATCACAGAGGGACGGATTTCCTCGATGAGCTGCTTGGTGATGGGCATCTCGTGTTCCCAGACGGAGGTCGATTCGCGTCCAGTAGTCCCTTCTCCGGCCGCGCTGCGGAAGCGGATGCACTCCAAGACGATGGCATCGCGCCCCAGTTCAAAGGTGGGCCCGAAGGCTGCCTCTCCGATGCGCTGGTACCTTTCATAGAGCTCAGGCCATGGCTGCGGCGTGGCTTGGAAGTAGTCCCGGGCCCAGCGGTCCCACTCCTCATAGGAGCAGCCAATGCGTGGGTCTGGATCGCCCTTCGAGTAGCTGGGGTTCAGCCCCAGAAACACGACCTTTTGATTCGCACTGGTCCCCAGAAAGGGGATCGGGAGGATCCATTCTTCATCGTCGAGAGGGCCGACAGCCGGCTGTAGATCGGCGAACACGTGACATGGGTGGGTTGGATCACGATACGCAATCTGGGCATCGTCATAGATCGCGCGGCTGGTCGTGAAGCTGAGGGACGTCATCCCGGCCGAAAGTATAGGCCGTGTGGGAGCCGGTCGGGAGCCATGCCTCGCGGCGCTGTCGGCGCTCTGAGCTTGAGGGTCATGGGGCCGCTCCCAGGGCTGCGGCGCTCTCCTCAGCTCGTAAGCCGAACTTGCGGACGTGGTTTTCGGCGTCCACGGGCCACGACCCTTTCCGACGAAAGCTGTCGTTCATGTGACACAGATGTGATCCGCATGGTCCTTATCTGGCTTGACATTCGCCACGGGTCGTGCCATCTTGTCGACCAACCGAAGGACTTGGTGGAGGCATTAGTTCAATGGGTAGGCTCTTCAGGCTCGGTAGCGCGGGCACCGCGGCGTGGATCGTCGTTCTCCTCACCGCGAGTGCCATAGCCGCAAGTATCCCATCTTCGTCCGCGTCCGGGACTATTCGTGGCTGCTACAACCGCAGTACGGGGGACTTGAGAGTCCTCGTCGGTTCCTCGAACACGTGCAAAGCCCACGAGGTACCAATCTCTTGGAATCAGACCGGACCTCAGGGACCGCCCGCCCCACATTCCCTCCCGGTGTATGCGGTGGTGGTGGCAGCTTGTGGTGGTGGATCCAACGACCTTATGTATACCGACGGCGGCTTGGATGGCACCTTCTCCGCCCCTGTGGGGTGTCAAGGGACAGGGTTTGCGATGACTCAGACATGGATACTTCCCAATCCAACTTCAGTAGTAGGCAGTCCTATCTACGAGGGCACGGGAACAGCCACGTGCAACCCCTGCACAGTGGGAAGCCTTAGCGGGTCACTCACCTTTAGCCTGACCCTTGTGGCCATTGCGGGCTTTGACTCGTCCGGAAACATCACGCCCGGTGGCATCCTCGGCGGGACATGGACGATCAGGGGAGCAACCGGCGCCCTCAAGGGCCTGACTGGCTCAGGTACCTACCAACAAGCAGCACCAGCGGCAAATGGAGCTGGTACGGCCGTGGTGTTCAGCGGCCGCTATTCCCCCCCTCTGGCGTAACTGACGAGCATGCCGGTGAGCGAGGGCCTGCCGGACGGAAGCAGGGGTCTAGCCATCGGCTTCTCGTTCCTGTCTAACAGGGGTCCCGTCGTGCCACGCAGCTCTGACTTTTCCTGATGGGCAACGCCTCCCAGCGATGTGACGGTGGTCCCGGCGTAGTAGTCAGTCCGGGCCGATGCTTCATCGGACGCGAAGATGGCCGCATCCTGCTTCCTGGTCGCGGCCACCATCCCAGGATATGCGGTGGCCCTCCGAACCTGGATCGCTGCCGGATCGTCCTGCCAAGCCCGGCAGACGGGCCGTTGGGGCTACATTCCCACTTCGTGCGAACAGGAGATCAGATGAGGAACATCGCAGGAGCCACTGATAAGGCTCCTTATCGGCAGCTAAGGGGCAGGCGGCAGAGGTGTGTCGCGTCGGCGCCAGTCGCCAGACCCCGCCATACGCCAGACGAAAGCATGCACGGGGTCGGCGTCGAGGAACGCTTCCCGGGAGTTGAAACTTGGGGTGACCGATGACCTATTCGGCGCCCAGAGCGTGGCGTTCCGAACTAGGCCCCAGGCGTGGAAGGAGTTCCCGGCACCCACAGGCCATCATTCTGCACCTCGCCATCCTCGCTCCCCTCTACCAGTACGGGGCAGCAACTCCCCGGCAGACTTCGAAGTGCTCCCTGCCTAAAGGAGCCAATGCCATTGACAGATTGTGAGTTGTATCTATAATCAGTGATATGACTGCGTTGGCTGCTTACGCACCCGAAGCTCGACCAACAATTACCGCGTGCTTGTCCAACAAGGAGGGCGGAACGGTGTATGCAATTGCATTTGACCTAGACGTGAAACAACTGCAACAGTATTACCACGTACCAAGTTATGAGAACGCTTATGGCGACGTTGGTAGATTTCTGCAGCAGCGCGGCTTTTCTCATCAACAGGGCTCGGTGTACTTCGGCGACCCCGAGACCGTGGATGCAGTAGTCTGCATGTTGGCTGTCTTTGATCTCACGCAGGAGTATAGCTGGTTCGCTCCAGCCGTAAGGGACATACGCATGCTTAGGATTGAAGCTAATAATGATCTCAACCCCGTAGTAACGAGAGCGTCACGATCTATGCCCATAGCGACACCATCGGTTGATGCGTCGAGACCGGTCGAGGTCCCAGCATCTTTCACGGAGCAGGCGGATGTCCAAGATGGTTTGTCCTTGCCTCATTCGGGTAGTTAAGCCAGAAGTGCGCCATTTCCGTTCTTCGCCAACAACCTCCTTGCGGGCATTCCGGGCCTCAGCCTGAATCCACCGGCTGGGTGCAGAGTAGGGGTGCGGTAGGGCTGGTGAGCTGTCTAAGGCGGGGAGAATGGCTGGGTTGTTGCAGATGTCTTGACCTCGGAACTGCCTGGAACTGGCCTCAGCACGGGAGTGCCGGGCGTGCTGACGCCGGTTGGAGTGCTGTGGGGGTGCGTGGGAGAGGGTCCCATGACGAGCGGAGCGCGTGCATCGGCCGGAGACGGAGAACAGGCAGAAGCGGGTTGGCCCACCAGGCACCCAACGCGCCGACAATGTATGTGTGCGGGCACTGATGTCGTTGGCCGATGAGCAGAGGGACGCAGTCCTAGGCCATCCCATTCATCTCATCTAGAGGCGATTGGCCGGGTGAGGTTACTACTTGACTTACTGCGGGCTGCGAAGACCCTGGATGATCTTGACCAACTACAGCGTAGGCTGTTCGCTTACATTTACGTCGTCGAAGAGCAGCGCGCTAACTGTAGCCGAGTGCTCAAGCGGCTAACCCATGGCGGAACTATCCCAAAGGACGCCAAGCCACTGCGTGGCTCTGGGTCCGACAGTCTCGCGACGACGTGGGAGACAGAGGAACTCGCTTGCCAGCGGGTGGCCCGCCAATACCGCTCGGTCGGGGACGCCATGGCCTGGACTCTCTCGGGGTTCAGGCGCAGGTACATCTTGGCGCTCTCCCGCAACGAGCCTGCCGGCCCCATGGCCGACAAAGCCGGCCTGCCCATGGAGCTCAGGACCGTTGAAGCGCTTTGGGAGACCCAGCATCACTTCGGTCTCCTTCACGACCTGACCAACTGCCTGCGAATCGGCGACATCTCGGAGTTCACGGACGGGGGCGGCATCATCATCCATGAAGTCAAGACGAGCCCAGGAAGGAAGAAACCGGTCCAGTTCCGGAGGATGGAGGCGGCGATCAGGGGCGCCGATGGCATTGGTCCGTTACCAGGCTCAACCGCCACCTTGGTTTCAGTCTCAGTTCCGTACCGGACGGAGGCCCGGCGACTTGCTGATCTCGCTCGACTGACGGTAGAACGCGGTGTGCAAGGAATGCCCATCCCTGGCCGGAGGGCCGTGGTTGGAGTCAACTTAGAGGTCGCACACCGCCTCCAGCCCGATCACTCTCTCCTGCAGCGAAGGTGGGACGAAGAATTCGAGCGCGCCCAGAAGCGAGCGGGCATCGCGGAGGGGAGCGGGCTGCTGTTCTTCAATGCTCTCGACAGCGTGGGCCAAGCATCCACACTCCCTCCATGGGTTATCTATCCGATATCAACTGTCCATGCCGCTCGACTGGCTGCTGACCTCATGATGTTCAAGGCGGTGGTGTCCCTAGAGGCGCTGAGTGAGGCGCTGGCGGCTGAAGGCCTAGATGCGAAGTGGGACCTGCCGCCTCATGGCAGCGAGCCTCGGTTGTCTATCGTTGGAGGCAACCGCCGCCTTACCGTGAACAGCATGCACTCAGCACTCCAGGAACTGCTGGTGGAGTTGGTCGATATGCCGACATGGGCCGCGGCTCTGCGCGAGGTGCTTTCAAGGCAAGACGTACCTCCGAACGCCGTCATCGTATTCCAGAACGAGCACAAGGCGTGGGCCAAGCCGAAGGGCTTGCCGTTGAGCACGAAGCACGAGCAGGTGCCGACGAGATAGTCGGACACTGGCTCGTTGCAGGGTGGCCTGGGCGTGCCGCGTGGTGTGGTCCCCTCTTGGCTTGACATTCGCACCTACTCCCGGAGAGTCAACCCGCCAGGCTCCACCCGGGACTGCGCCCGTCGGACTTGAGGGGTGACAGATGACCTTTCCGGCATCAACACATCCAAGCTCATCGATGGCCAAGAAGCCATCGAGCTAACAGTGAACATCCAGAAGATCCATGACCTCATGTCCGGTCAGGACGAAACGGTCAAGGAGCGCGCTGGTCAGTCGTTCGATATCTTCGGCCCACGCCTTGACATAGGCATCAGCGGCTTGCTGGACTTCCTCGAGTAGTCGGTCCAGGGCTAGAGAGTCTTCCCCCGAAAGCTGTGACATAAGAACCTTTGCGCTAAAGGCATCGCCATCCGTGCATGAACCGGCACTGGAGTCAATGCCCCTTCCCTCCGCAGCGGGCCCTGCAAGGAACACTGCGGCGCTCTCCCGAATCCGATGGTGATCGTTTCCTAGTGCTGGGCCGGCGCTTGTCACAGCAACACCAAGCCGGTCGCCAACCTCACGGATATCCACATAGTCGAGGACGTGACCAAGCCGCATCGCCACTACAAAGTGACCGGCCTCATGACAGGCGACCCGCCGAAGCTGTTCATCTTGTACGATTTGGACGTCGAGGGGCAGGCTCATGATAGCTCCACGCTAACACGTGCGGGCATGATAGCCTCATCTATGGCCGGTCCCGCAACCGGTCCCAAGCGTTGAATAGCTCGGTATGGCCAGGCTTTGCTTTGACCCACGATGAGGTGTCCGGCCCCCGTCGGTTCGCCGGTGACAGTTCCGGCACCCACACATCTCATTGCTGACGTGTGGGAACTAGGCGCAGGAGTCGGGCGAGACTGTCGACTGCGTCAGACTGCGGCCCGAAGCAGTAGGGGCAGTTGGGAGCCGGCGAGGAAGTGTCAACGCGGAGCTTCCCAGTTTGCCCGTCGTACTCCAACCACCTCCTGGCCGGGCGCAGGCCCGTGGTCTCAGCCATGAACTCCATGCAAGCCACAGACGCCAGCACCCCGTTGAGCGACACGACTGACGGGCTGGGCCCTGCCGCCCTACGTCCATAGAGGCGATCCTCCGACGCGATGGCCTCGTCGGTTGACATCCACCGTCTGACTTCGCCCTGATCCAGCTGGTTCAGGCAGTAGAGGCAGCCGGAACCGCCGCCGCCGAAGATCACTCGGCCACCATAAACGGAGTCTTTCGGGGAGATGTCGGTCGCCACATCCAGATAAGGTTTCCGGAGGGCAGTGCAGATGGTCAGCAATGCCAGCCGTGGCCCATCGTGATCAAGGCATCCGATCACGAACGTGGTGTTGGCCAGCAGAGCCACCGCTTCAGTCGTCGCGGCGGAACCTTGGTGAGCGGTGACCTTGATGTCTGGATCGATGCTCTTGGTGAGTCGCTCGGCCACGAACACTTTCGGAGTCGCCGCCAGGACGTCGGTCTGGGTGCCGCCGATCAGGCGATTGAGGTTGGTGTCTTCGACAACATCCCCATCAAGCAAGGTGAGCTGTCCAACGCCGAGGTAGGACAGCTGTTGGTTGACATGGCTGCCGATTCCACCAAGGCCAACGATCGCTACGTGAGCCTGGCGCAGCATGCGCTGGCCCGCGGCACCAAAGAGAGGAAGTTGTCGTTCGAATCTAGATATCATCACCGCACCACCTGGCAAGACTGATTCCGGAAGGCTTGAGAACGGTTGTTCCGATCTTGATTCCGTGGACACTTTGTGGGCCAGGTTCGCCGCCAAGCCAGGCAAGGGCATCCAGACTCGCGTCGCTGATCACTACGGCGGCATATGGGCTTCCCCGAAGGCGCCACCGCACGTACGGCACCGTGTCACGCAGGCCGAATCGGTCGCTCGGCGAGAAACAGGCCGGGCCCTCATACTGCGGATGCGAGTGCCATTCAACAACAGCGAGGCGTAAGTCCCAGGCACGCTTGATCAATCTCGCCAGAGCCTCATCGGTGATGGCCAGGTGAGAGGAGCTCTGGAGATCGAAGTCTTCTGGCGGAACCAGGTGGAGCTCGCGGCCGACGAACGTTGAGGTGCGCGTGGTCTGCCTGAACTCGGCGAATAGAAAGGCCGCCTGTTCGGTGTGGTTCCCTAGCAGGTGCTCCCACAGATGAGCGCCGAACTCACCTGACATCTTCACCATGACCGCCATCAGGAGTATTCCCGGAGACGTTCGCGAAAACTGAGGGCCCAGTGAAGCAAGTTGGTGCCGGAGCGGGGCTCGGTTCCAGGGGCCCACTCTGGGCAATCCCATGAAAACTTCTGCCACACTCCGGGGAAGACTGGCTCATGGGACTCGGTGCTGTTCGTAGGCACGGCGTTCCCGACGCGCAGGGGCGGAGACACGTGGAAGGCGTAGGGCTTGGCGCCTGGGTACCCGCCAGGGATGAGAAAGGCCACCGCCACCGCGGAGACGGACCACCCCACCGACGGCACTGGGTATGCCGGGATCAGTACCCAAGGGTCCCGCAGTTGCACGTCGGGGTAGCGACTTCTGAGTATCTCGATCTCTTGATCGATCCGGCCCATGGCTCATCCCCGGCGGAACTTGTGCCGTTTCGCGAAGCCCAATCCCGGCCGCAGGCGGACTCGCTCCCCAGCCTGGAGAGTTCGCTGGTTGTTGTCGTCGTCGACTTCGATCACTTCGGTGCCCGCCGGCCAGGGGGCAAGTTCACATATCTCGGCTGGCGTGATCTCGTCAGACTCCCAGGGATGCATCGTTCCTTCGATGTCTACGTCGTACTTGGCCACGGAAATCACCTGTGGGGCTCCGGCCCTGGTAGGGTAGGTTGGAGAAAGCCCCCAACTTGGGTTGACCACCCAACACAACAATCCTACCACGATCAACCCGTGGGGGGAGGATATGAGTGGACACCGACGAGCTGACCACGGGCGAGACGTTTGGCCAGACGATCAAACGGCTGAGGATCCAACGTGGCTTTACCCAAAGGAAAGTGGCGGAGGACCTCGGAATCGACTTCACCTACCTATCCAAGATCGAGAACGATCGGGGAGAGCCCCCGGCTGAGGCGATCGTGCGGAAGCTAGCCACCGTTCTCGGTGCCGACGAGGAGGAGCTGCTCGCCTTGGCGGTCAAGATTCCTCCGGGCCTCCGCGAGCGCGCCAGCCAGGACCTCAGGTTCGCGCGGCTTCTCCGACGTTTGCCGGAGGCATCAGAGAGCGACCTGCAAGGGCTCTATCGTCGTTTGGGGATCGAAGAGGACAAGTCATGACTTTCCTTCCCGAGGCCACGATCGAGGGTGCGGCCGCCGCCCTGTGGCGCACTCACCGATTGGAGCCAGCCTTCGACGTCGAACGTCTCCTCGACGAGCTCAACCTCGGACTGGTCTGGGAACCCGTGGAGGATCCCGTCGGACACAAGCTGCTTGCCCAACTCGAGCCCAGGGCCGCGAGAGTCATCCTTAATGAGCGGCACTTCGAGGAGCTGGAGGCGAACGGCGGTCGGTTGCGCCGGTTCACTCTGGCACACGAGATCGGCCACTGGCAGATCCATGCCGAGGCCATCCGGTCCGGAACTCTCAGCCTCTTCGTTGGGGACCGCATCTGGTGTCGAGCTGGATCTCGGGAGCAACCCGAGATTCAAGCCGATATCTTCGCGGCGGCTCTCTTGATTCCCCAGGATCGACTCCGACCATTACTTCCTACGACGCCATGGCAAGGCTGGTCACCCGTCTATGAACTAGCCGACCGCTTCATAGTCAGCGTGTCCGCCATGAGGGTGCGCCTAGAGAGGTTGAAGCTCATGCACGTCGACCAGGAGGGGACGCCGCGCTCCGGCCCAGCACCCATTCCAGGCGAACTGAGTCTCCCGCTGTAGCCTGGATTCCCGCATCTTGGAAGGGACAGCTTCAAACAGTACCGGACACATCCCGGGGCTCCGGGTTGGTCAACGTGGTCCCCGTTTCCGCCATCACTCCCGCCTTGGGTTGGGTCCGCTTGAGTCTGGCGATTGCCAGGGGCTAATTGAGGTGGGTCAAGAGAAGGAAGAACTCGTCTTCGCCATCTCCGAGTGCCGGTGGCGAAGGCCAACCGCCAGAGGCACTGCTCGTTTCCGCACGCGCTGGACATCGGGCCTGATCGTGAGCTGGACTTGCTGGAGCGGGACGGCGATTCCCACTAGCCTGTTGAACCCCTTCCTGTCAGCAGCCACCCTGGTATGCTGGCGCACACATTCGTGCACCGGGGGACATCACCGTGAGTCCCTTAGCTAGAGTTAGGGTCGCCATTCACGTTGGGCACTATCGACGGCAGCCACCGTGGTCGCGAGACGATCATCAAGGTTGTGGCTTGGGAGGGGGGCGGCTACCTAATCGACTCTTGCAGCGCGTGCGACCCGCCTCCGATGACCACCTGGGCAGAATCGACGCGGAAGGCTCTTCGCCATCGGCCAGCCACCGGCCGGGCCAGCAAGCGTTGCGCGCGCTCCGCGCTCCGCGCTCGACTGACTCTTCGGCGGCGGATTCAGGCGTCTCCGAATGTTTGACGGGACCGCCAGAACTGCGGACACCGGGCCAGGCCAGCCGGGGGCGGTCACAATGCAACCAGCACTAATCTACACTCCAGCCCAGATCGCGGCGATCGAAACGCTCGACGGCAATCTCCAGATCATCGCCTGCGCCGGCTCTGGCAAGACACAGGTCATTGCGGAGCGCATTGCCTACATCCTGGAGCAGCGGTGGGCGGACGGGATCCGGCCCCGCCACTTCGTGGCGTTCACTTTCACGGACCGGGCGGCAGCGGCCCTCAAAGACCGGATCGCGAAGCGGATCCGAGCCCGGCTTGGTAACATCCCTGGGCTCGCGGAGATGTACGTCGGCACGATCCACGGCTACTGCCTCGATCTCCTGCAACGTCGAGTCCCGGAGTATTTCAAGTACCAGGTGCTGACGGAGGTGCAGACCAAGCTGCTCGTCGACCGCAACTCGGTGAAGTCCGGACTCTCCTTGCTTGGGCTGCGTCGGTACATTGACTCTGGCTATTTCCTCCAGGCGATGGATATCCTCCGTGAGGGTCTGGTCGATGCGAAGCAGCTGCACGGACGGCCTCTGCTCGACGCTCTCGGGATGTACGAGCACCTACTCGCGGACAAGCACTACCTTGACTACACCGGGATCATGGCTAAGGCCGTAGAGTGCGTCGCCCAGGATCACGTGCTACGCTCACAGCTTGCGGAGCAGGTGCGGTATCTCGTCGTGGACGAGTACCAAGACGTCAACCCATTGCAAGAGCGGCTCATTCGCGAGTTATACGGACTCGGCGCAAGCATCTGCGTCGTCGGGGATGATGATCAGGCGCTCTACGCATTCCGCGGCGCGGATGTCAGCAACATTCTCGGATTCCAGAACCGGTACCCGAGTGTCACTAAGCGCGAGATTACCGAGAACTTTCGCAGCTCGAGCGGGATCGTCGACGTCGCCAGGGCGGTAATCGCCCACAACGATCCCTATCGGCTAGTGAAGGACATGCGTAGCGCTAGTCACCAGATCTTCTCACGCGGGGACATTCTCTGCGAAAGCTTCGACACCCCCGGGAGTGAGGCGGCTGCCATCGTGGCCAAGGTCCGGCGCCTAGTCGGAGCTCCTTTCAAGGACGAACCACAGGTAGAGCCTCGAGGACTTGCGTACTCTGACTTCGCCGTGCTACTCAGGTCAGTCCGATCGAATGCTGGGCCTATTCTCGAGGCGCTTGAGGCGGCCGGGATCCCGGCCGTCGTAGTTGGGTTCAACAACCTATTCGAGAGACCGGAGATCGCGGCCTGTGTCGCCCTGTTCGGATACGTGGTTAACGAGGTTTCCGAGGGGGAGCTTGCGGGCGCCTGGCAGGCGGCCGAAGTCGGGTACAGTGCGGCCGATTGGGACGCGGCACTGGCTCTTGTTCGCGAACGGCGCGAATGGCCGCCGATGAGGAAGCGAGCTGTATACACGCTCCAACGGACCTTCCTCGACTTCCTCGAACGCTTGAACCTGCGTGAGGAGCGAGTTCCAAGCCAGGGCGGAGAGATCATCTACTACAACCTGGGGAAGTTCAGCCAGGTCATCTCCGACTTCGAGAGTATCCACTTTCACAGCCAGCCGGCCGAAAAGCACAAGACCTTCTATGGCTTCCTTATCCACAACGCCCCGAACTACTACCCAGAAGGAGCGCAGGACGACGCCTTAGCGACCCCGGACGCAGTTCAGATCATGACGATCCACCAGTCGAAGGGCCTGGAGTGGCCGGTGGTCTTCGTCCCTGCTCTATTGCGCAATCGGTTCCCGGCCGCTGGTATAGGCGGTCGATCAGTGTGGAACATACTGCCCAAGGCCGCAGTCGCGGGAGCGGATCGATACCGTGGCGGGATGGCTGATGAACGGCGGGTATTCTACGTGGGACTGACGCGTTCTCAGAAGTACCTATACTGCTCCTACGCGCCCATCGCGGGCAAGGGCAATCGCTACACGAGGCCGTCCAACTTCGTCGCGGAGATGTCGCGTCCGAACATCATTCTTACACGCGATCCACAGCATCCGCTGCCGGCGCCGCTGCCGCCCACACCAAAGATAAGTGTGGTCAATGTGGCCCTGACCTTCAGCCAGTTCAAGTACTTCCGCGTGTGCCCGTACCAGTTCAAGCTGCGGTTTGTGTACGGTTTTAACGCGCCCCTCGACGAGCCGTTGGGCTACGGTAAGTCCCTCCACGACGCGCTGGCCGAGATCCACAAGGAGTCCCTTGAGGGACGTATCCCTGACGTATCCGCAATTCCCGCGCTGATGGAACGTCACCTCCACGTCCCGTTCGCCTACCCGGCACTGCGAGACCAGCTACTCAGGGCGGGCATCAAGACCGTCACGCAGTATCTCGAACAGAATCGCACCAACTTGAACCGACTTGAGTATGCGGAGCAACCGATCGAGCTCGACCTCGGCGGAGGGGTCGTCGTCCACGGCCGGGTCGACCTGATCCGCCATCTCGACACCAAGGAGACGGCCATTGTCGACTTCAAGTCAAACGAGCGCTCGCAAGCTGAAGACGTGAGCATGATCCAGCTTCACATCTATACGGTGGGCTACCGCGAACTGACCGGACGCTCCGCCGACCTCATCGAGATCCACGCGCTCGAGGAGGGTAGCGTGAAGCGCGAGGAGGTGAGCACTGCGCTCGAGGAGCGGACGCTGGGCGAGATCCGGGCAGCCGCGAATGCGCTCCGGACGAATGAGCTGGCGCGGCTCAGTGAGTGGAGTCACGCTGCGTGCGGGGTGTGCGATTTTCGGGCCATCTGCAGGAGCGAGGCTGGTGGCTGACGCTGTCATCTTCAACCCCGTCATCAACTCGCCGTATGTCGAACCGCAGTGGCATTTTGCGTTCAACTCAGCTGGGATGACAACCGAGAAGGTTGCCGGGCGGCGGAAGAGCGAGTTCTTCATTCCCGTCGCGCCTCCCAAGACCAAGACCGTGCCGGAGCAACTTCAGCTGGAGATCCAGCTGAAGAGCGAAGTCAACCAGCTAGTCAACTCAATTCGCCTCGAGGTCGGCGCCTGGCGCCGCAGCGGCTATTCGGGTGTGACGACTACCACGGCCCGGCTGCTCGAGTACTGGCAGCGCGCCGATCGCGAGCCGAATCAGCGGTTGTTCTTCGCCCAGATCGAGGCGATCGAGACAGCGATCTGGCTCGCCGAGGTGGCAAGCACAACCTTGCGGCGGAGAGATCGGCGACCGACGGACCTGTCAGCTGCAGAATTCTTGGACAACGCCAACGTGGAGTACAACGAAGGACTCCCGCGCACGGCACTGAAGATCGCAACCGGTGGTGGCAAGACCTTCGTCATGGCGAACCTGATCGCATGGCAGACGCTCAACCGCGCGGCTCGGCCCGGCGATGAGAGGTTTTGCTCCAACTTCTTACTGATCACTCCAGGGATAACTGTACGCGACCGTCTTCAGGTATTGCGACCGGAGTATCCGGACTGCTACTACCGCACCATGGACCTCGTTCCGCGAGAGATGATGCGGGACCTGCTGCTGGCCAATGTGGAGATTGTCAACTATCACCAGTTCGTGCCGCGGTCGCGGATGGGGGCCTCGAAGCTAACGAGGCAGATCCTCGGAACTGACGATCGGGAGAGCGAGGACGAAGTGGTGCGACGTGTTTGCCGAGGCTTGGAGCCGTTGGTAGGACGGCGGCGGGGTAGAGGTAGCCTCATCGTCATCAATGATGAGGCGCATCATTGCTATAACGCGAAGCAAGGCGCTGCGGAGGAAGAAGAAGCCCGACTCAAGGGGGACGACAAGGACGAGGCCAAACGCGAACGGCTCGCGGCCCAGACATGGTTCTCCGGCGTCAAGGCGCTTGAGAAGGCGATTGGGATCAGGACGATCTACGACCTCTCGGCCACGCCCTTTTTCCTTAGTGGCTCAGGGTATGGCGAGGGAAAGCTGTTCCCGTGGGTGGTATCGGACTTTGCATTGATCGACGCTATCGAGTCAGGGATTGTCAAGGTACCACGGGTGCCCACGGCGGATGACAGCATCAATGATGCTGTCCCCGTTTTCCTCAAACTGTGGGAGGCGGTGAGGGATGACCTGCCAAAAGGAAAGCTCCCGAAGTCGGAGGCGCGCGAGGATCTCACGATCCCGCAGAACCTCGAGCAGGCGCTCAACCTCCTGTACGGGAGCTACGAGCGGACTCTTGGCCTGTGGCAAAAGGCCGGTATGCCGTCCGATCCAACGTTCATCGTTGTCTGCAGCAACACGCTCGTCTCGAAGCTTGTTTACGACTGGATCGCAGGTTGGAGGCAATCACAGCCTGGCGGCGCCGACGTGCTTCGCGACGGAGCACTTCCGCTCCTCAGCAACGTTGAGAAGGGCAGGTTCCTCCGCCAACCGCGGACGCTGCTCATCGATAGCGCCGCTCTGGAGTCCGGCGAGGGGCTGACGGACGAGTTTCGCAAGCTGGCTGCCGACGAGATCGCCGAGTTCAAGATTCAGTACGAGCGGCGAACCGGAAACCAGAGTGAGGACGTGGGCGATTCGGATCTCCTTCGCGAGGCGCTGAATACGGTCGGCAAGCCCGGGAGGCTAGGCGAGCGAATCCGATGCGTCGTCTCCGTAGCGATGCTCTCCGAGGGGTGGGACGCGAACACGGTGACCCACATCCTCGGCGTGCGGGCGTTGCGCTCCCAGCTGCTGTGCGAGCAGGTCATTGGCCGCGGTTTGCGGCGGACGAACTACGTCGCCAAGGAGGACGGTCTACTCGAGCCGCAGTACGCAGACGTTTACGGGGTGCCGTTCCGATTTATCCCGACTGGTAAAGTCCAGGCGGCTGTGGAGCCCCCGACGGCAACAAACCTCGTCCGCGCGCTCGACGGCCGACGGCAGTACATGATCATGTATCCACGAGTGAGCGGATACCGATACCACATCCCGGTGGAGCGCCTCGAATTCAAATTCGACGAGCGATCGTGGATGAAGCTGCCAGCGGTTCCTACTAAGGTGGAGGTCGACCCGATCGTGGGTCAGGGCGAGATTCACGAGAAGAATTGGCACCAGGTTCGCGAGCAGACAGTGGCATTTCACCTGGCGCAGAAGGTGATGGCCAGTCATGTCTGGGAGCAGGAAGGCACGCCAGTGTGGCTATTTCCCCAACTGCTGTCCCTCAGCCGGCGCTGGATGTCAGAGAGGCTGGAAATGGAGCCGGGTGCCATTCCACAGATGCTGCTGCTCAGGGCGCACATTTCGGAGGCGGCACAGAAGATCCGCGACTCGTTCGTGCGGCAGGGGGTCGTCAGGAAGGCGATCGTGCCGGAGTTCGCCGACGGACCCGAGACCGGCAGCACAGAGGGAACTGAGTTCACGACAGCGCGGACGGTAGTTTCGACCAAGCACAGCCACGTGGAGTACGCTGCACTCCCGCCCAAAGGGGGCTGGGAAGCGCAGATGGTCGACGCACTCGATGCCAGCCCCCACGTGATCAGGTGGGTCAAGAACGAGCACCTTGGGGCGGATGGTCTGGGTTTGCGTATTCCCTACGTGTTCCAGGGCACGAAGCGACAGTATATGCCAGACTTCATCGCGACGATCGCCCTCGCCGACGGCCGGGAGATCCATCTCGTGATCGAGATCACAGGTCAGGACTGGGCTGGCAAGAGGGAGAAGGACGAGACGATGCACACGTACTGGGTCCCCGCCGTCAACACTTGGGGCGAACTTGGACACTGGGAGCACGTCGAGTTTGACAAGAGTTCCGCAGCTGGCGGGTTCGACTATGCGCTCTTGGCACATCTCGAGAAGCTAGGAGGCCCGTATGGCTAGAACAAAGAAGACAGCGGGCGCCCCAACGGCGGTCGAGACGTTTGTTCATGCGGATGATCAGCGGACCAACATCCCCACGGCCGAACTCGAGACGTTCATGAAGGACGAAGATCGGGCGCCCAGGAAGGTGATGTACTCGAGGCCGTCCGAGCTTCTATACCCGCGCAACCGAGCCGGAGACCCCCAGCTGGTCTGGCGCGGGAAGGATGAACAGGACAGCCAGCCACTCGAGGTGATTGCGCCGCCCATCTACATCCAGGAGAAGATCCACCCCAAGGCGATCATTGAAGACCTGAGGAAGCAGAAGCGGGGCGAAGCGCCAGCGCAGGCTGATCTGTTCGGCGACTTCAACGGCATCGAATTCGACGACCTCGTCGACTTCTACCAACATCGGCAGCATTGGTCGAACCGGATGATCCTCGGTGATTCATTGGAGGTCATGACATCACTCGCCGAACGCGAGGGCCTCAAGGGCCAGGTCCAATGTATCTACATGGATCCACCGTATGGGGTCAGGTTTGGCTCCAACTGGCAGGTGTCGACTCGCAAGCGGGACGTTGGAGATGGTAAGGCGCAAGACGCGACCCGACAACCCGAACAGGTCAAGGCATTCCGTGACACCTGGCAACTGGGGATCCACTCGTATCTCAGCTACCTGCGTGATAGATTGGTCCTGGCGCACTCGCTACTAACACCAAGCGGATCCATCTTCTTGCAAATCGGTGACGAGAATGTACACCTCGTGCGCTCACTTCTTGATGAAGTATTCGGGGTCGGCAACTTTTGCGCGCAGATTACCTTCGCCAAGACGGCGAGCTTTTCGACGGAGCTTCTCAGTCGGACTCACGACACTCTCCTTTGGTATGCCAGCGATAGGAAGAGAGTCAAGTATCGAGCCCTGCTCACGCCCCTTCGTGAAAGAACCGAGGGTGGCACTTACACCTGGGTAGATGTCCCGGGCACGGGCACCCGACGCCTGACGCGTGAAGAGATCGCCGGGACGGTGGATCTGCCTCCGGGCTCTCGGCGATTTCGCGCTGATAATATCACGAGTTCCGGGGCGAGCGAACTGGGGTCCGTACCAATCGAGATCGGCGGAAAGACTTACAGTCCGAGCCCAGGGACGCACTGGAAGACGACCCGCGATGGCGTCCAGCGGCTCGCGATCGCGGGTCGTATCTCGACTACCGGCAGTCGTCTCGGATATCGGCGATACAGTGATGACTTCCCGTGGATGGCCTTTACCGATGTCTGGGAGGACACCATAATCGGTACATTCTCCGAGAAGCTCTTTGCGGTGCAGACGGGCCCGAAAGCGGTGGAACGATGCATACTGATGACGACCGACCCCGGCGACCTAGTCCTTGACCCGACGTGCGGGAGCGGAACGAGTGCCTGCGTGTGTGAACAGTGGGGTCGTCGGTGGATCACAGTTGATACAAGCCGGGTTGCATTGGCGGTGGCGCGGCAACGGCTAACTGCGGCTCGTCATCCAGACTACCTGCTTGCGGACGCTGCTGGGCGGGATCTTCGGCGTGGCTTTCGGTACAAGACCGTGGCGCACGTCACGCTGAAGTCGATCGCAACCAATCCCGACATCCGCGAGGGGATGAGTCCTCATGAGATCGAAGCAGCCATACGACGACACGCCCCTCAGGAGGTTCTCTACGACCAGCCTGAGGTCAACAAGTCAGGCGTTCGGGTGACCGGACCATTTACTGTCGAGTCCCTCTCTCCCCATCTCACCACACCGGCGGAGTTCAGCCATGCAGTGGCTGGGATCTCCACGCAAGAGGCTCTGGGAACCGTGCCGTTCGTCGGAGCCATCATCGACAACCTTCGTGCAGCCGGCGTCCAGAACACGGTCCGGAAGGAGCGACTCACCTTCGACCGTCTCGAGCCGTGGCCCGGTAAACATATCCATGCAGTTGGCGAGTACTTGGAGGACGGCAGCCCGCGTCGTGCCGCAGTCACCATCGGCCCGCAATACGGCACAGTCGACGCCGACATCGTACGCGACGCAGCCAAGGAGGCGGCTGGCTTCTTCGACATCCTCATCGTATGTGGGTTCGCCTTCGACGCCTATATCGCCAACGAGTTCAAACAACTCGGGAGTCTCTCCATCCTGAAGGCAAACATGAATCCCGATCTCTCGATGGGTAGCGATCTATTGAAGAAGACGGGGTCGGGTAACCTCTTCACTGTGTTCGGCGAGCCAGACATTGACGTCCGCAGAGAGGATGGACAGGTCGTTGTCGAAATTCGTGGCTTGGACGTCTACGACCCGACGACAGGCCAGGTACGCTCCCACTCGACGGCCGACATCGCCTGCTGGTTCATCGACTCGGCTTATGATGGCAACAGCTTCTTTGTCCGCCACGCCTACTTCACCGGCGCCGGTGACCCCTACAAGTCGCTGAGAGCCGCGCTCAAGGCCGACATTGATGAGGAGGCTTGGGCGAGCCTCTACCAGACCGTCAGCCGCCCGTTCGACATCCCGAGGACCGGGCGGCTCGCCGTGAAGGTCATTAACCACTACGGCGACGAGGTGATGAAAGTGTACGAAGTGTCTGGTGGTGCGCCCCGGCCTAAGTCGCCTCCTCCGTTCCGCCGGGGGTTTGAGCCGGCACCGTAGCCGCTACCGTCTTCGGGATGCGGTCGCCGGATGTGTTGAACCCGGTCATGGACTGGTCGCCACCACCGGGCTAGGCCGCGACGTAGCCGAAGGAGAGGCATGTCAGGCGACTAGCCTCCAGTAACCCCGCCGATCCGGGACGTGCTCGAACCGGCCTGTGGAGCGTGACAAGGTGCGGTACAGGGTTGAGTAAGCGCTCTCGGAGCGCAGAAGCTTCCCCTCTTCCTGTAGCAGGGGCACCATTTCGACGACCCGCATAGGCTTGCCTGAGCGGCGCAAGCAAGCCTCGGCGGCGTCGGCGATGGAACCCACTGAGGCACCACCACCCTGGGAGGCATCCCGCTGGAGGTGGTGGAGGTTGATCTCCGCACTCCGGATCTTGGCGGCCAAGCCCTTCAGTTCCGCCCGGTGCGTTGCGAGCGCAATCTCCAGCCGCCGCTGGCTCTGGCGGAGCTCAGTGAGCTGGCGTTCGAGCTGCTCGGCCTCATCTGCGCGCGAGAGTGGCATACGCGCGCGAGTTTAGGCCACTCGCCCCGGTTCCCAAAAGTGGCACGTCCTAGTTGTGCCATGTCATACTTCTGGCGTCGGTTCGATTAGGAGGCAGGCGGATGGCACAGCGGACGGTGGAGGATTCCGGAGTTCAGGGCCTGCTGTCCGCCGTCCTCACCGATGACGTCCTTCTTCCTGGAGAGACCCACGTCATCTCCGCTCGCTGGGACGAGGAGGCTTCGGTTCTGGCGGGACTCCCGGGATTCGGCGGTCGAGTCGTTCTCCTTCCCAGGGCAGCGCACCACTCGAGCACCAGGCCGGCCATCGGCATCCTGGCGCTGGCTGACGCCATAGGTTCTGATAACTCCGGCCAGGTCCAGCGAGCCCGGCTCTTCGGCCTGAGACGGGTCGAGGTCCTGAGCCTGGCCCGACGCGGGACTCTGTTGATAGCAGAAGTTGTCGAGGTGGACGAGGGCGACGCCACAGATGCTGACTGGGGACGGCTGCTGAGGGTGGCCCGACAGGCGGCCAGGAGGGAAGGTATATGGTCCCCACCCGGACTGCCTCCTGACCTGGATGACAAGTCCCCGGGACAGCTCGCAGATGTCGTCGCCGTGCAGCTCGGAGCGAACGACGAGGCGCGATTGGCGCTCCTGAGGGCGACACGGTGGATAGATCGGCTGCCCTTGTTGGACCCGAGTTCGACAGTGACCTCTGTGGAGAGGGGCGCGTGGGTGAGATCAGCTTGAGTTCACTGAGCGAGGCGGCGGCGGGAGCCGGCGTGTGCCTACGCGGCTTCGGGCTGGCGTGAACTCGAGGCGGCCCGGACCCGAATTGGAGCTGGCACCTGGAGAGCCTCAAACAATTGGGTCTGGGCGGAGGAGGGCTTGGAGGTCTGGGAGACCTGGCCAGCGGGACCACTGAGGTCCACCAGCACCAGCCGCTGCAGCTCCCGACGGATGCGAGGCCAGGTCTGCTGGGTGCGGTTCTCGGCTACTCGGATCAACAGCAGCCCCAGGAAACACAGCAGGACATGGGCCCGGATGCGGTCCTCCTTGCGGTGGAACATGGGCCGCAGATCCAATTCCTGCTTGAGATCCCGCCATCCCCTCTCCACCTGGAGCAGCTGGCGGTAACCCAGCGCCACCTCCTCGGTGCTGAGCTGCCGGTCGCTGGTGTGGATCAGGTACTTGCCGTCCAGCCGCTCCTCCCGGACGACCACTTCCCGGTTCAGGGCCAGCCGGCCGTCCGGCAGCTGGCGCACGTACTTCCCAAAGAGCCGGCTGATGCGCAGAGCACAGGCGCGGCGCTGGTGGACGGCGGTCTGGTCGAGCTCCAGCAGGGCCTGCTCCAACTCCTGCAGCAGCAGCTCCCGCCGGGCTCGGTCCCGTTCCGCCTCCTCGGGGTTGCGGCAGATCACGTACCGCTGCGCTCTCCGCCCCGAGCCGACCACCACCTCCTTCACCTCCAGGTTGTCCTGGAGCCGGCGGTACCGCCCGGGGCGGGAGAGCGCTTCCTCCACCACCGGTACCCCTGAGCGCATGCGCTCCCCGATGATGTACTGCCCCCCATCCTGGCGCAGCAGTTGCAGGTTCTCCTTGCTGCTCATGCCCCGGTCGGCCACCAGGACCACCCGGTCCAGCTTCCAGCCGTGCAGGTCCTGCTTCACCTGCTCCACGGTGGAGGCATCGGCGGTGTTGCCGGGGAACACCCAGCAACGCACCGGGATCCCCTCCTTGGTCACCGCCAGGCCGATCGCCACCTGAGCCCGGTCCGGCCGGCCGTCCCGGCTGTATCCGAAGCGGCGGAGGCCCTCCTCCTCATCCTCGCCCTCGATCTCGAAGTACGAGGAGGTGGTGTCGAAGAAGATCAGGTCCACCTCCAGCTGCAGCAACTCCGCCACCTGGAAGAAGACTCGCTCCTGCACCTCCTCCTGGTTCTCCAGAAGGAAGTCCATGGCCCGGTATGCCTGCTGCACCTCCAGTTGCTCCAGCCCCTGGATGGCCACGTCCTGGGCCACCCATTCGCAGGCTCCCAGCTTGGAGCTGGGCGAAAGGCAGCGGTTGGCCACCAGGGCGAACAGCACCCGCTCCACATCACTCTCGAACTCCCGCTCCCGCAGCAGTTCTTGCAGCTGCCCGGCAATCCCCAGTTGCTCCCACAGGTGATGCAGGACGTGAGCTCCGCCCAGTGGCCGGGAGCGTTGAACCACCAGCCCGGCATCTAACCCCTCGCCTTCATCCAGTCGATGCAGGCTGCGAGCGAGCCGGTGCAGAGCTTCGCGATCGACTTGATCGGCACGGCCGAAGTTGTGGACCACCTCGGCACACACCACACCGTTGGGCCGGCGCACGTTGTGAGCCAGCTGCAGGTACTCGACCACGGAGCCGTCCTTGTTGCGCCGCCGGATGGTGCGCAAATACATGCCCACTGATACTAGCACATCCATATTGCTAGTGGCGGGCTAGCGTTTGCCCACACGATCCCACCCCGGGACCTTGCCGCTCGCACCCGAATGAACTCAGATCACGCCGATCCCAGCCCCAAAGTACCCTCCACGCTGTCGAACTCGGGTCACAGCGACCCCTTGAGCCCGCCCTCTAACTTCGTACGGGCCATGAAGTGACCCCCGAGCGAGCGGCGTTGCCGGACCCGTCCGAAGCAGCCGTCTCTCGTTCAAGGCAATAGGTCCAACTTCAAAACTCGTACGCGCCCCAGTCGGGCGGGAGCCCAAATAGGGCCTCCAGGGAGGACACTTCTGAAGACTGGTTCCCGACGACGCTCACGTGCATGAGCCAGTTGGGTTGCGAAGGGGCAACCACACTCGTCTCGAGCGTGGTCCAGAGGCGAGGCCGACTCTGGGTGATGGTCCACGGAGTGAGATTGCTCGCCGCGATCACTTGAGGAGCGTGCCCGCGACGCCACCCCTGGCGGGTCAGCCAATGACCGTCTTCAACGACCATACTCGGATCGCGAGTTGACTCGACTCCTCGGCCAACGGCGCGGCCGAAGAGGGCCTGCTCAAACTCATAGTCTTCAGTTGGGAAATCGGTATTGCTCATCACCGCGATGACGAGCGGGTGGTCCAGTGATCCATATCTGTTGGCCTTGTCATCTAGCACGCGGAGCACACCCGATATGTTGTCCACCAACTGCGCCTGTCCGGGCCCGCTCATGCCGACCAGACTCTGGTCTTGGCTGAAGGCTTGGGTCCGCCGAGGAATTGCCTGAAAGCCCAGGCGCCAACCCTCGTGATTCCAGGTAAACTTCGGTGCCCGTTCAAAGATCGAACCATGGGAAAGATCGGCCACTACCGAATCGGATGCCAGCCCGTCGAGCCACGCTTTCAGCGCGGCTCGGAGAGGTCTTGTCGGCAAGGGATTGGGACCAACCGCCAGATACAAGAGGCTGAGAACAAAGCGGTCGGAGCGTAGGCGCGCTAACACAGCCTCTACCTCTTGGAGGCGATGCTCCTCGGCAAGGTCTGTGGCAGTCGTGCCTACCCGCACCGCCTCCAAGTAGAACCTTGTTCCCTTGCCATCGACCATGAAGTCAGGATGCTTCGCGGATTCATAAACCTTGGGGTGGACAGTCAAACGGTACCCAGAGCCGACGTAAGCCGTGTACAGATACAGCTCCCAGAACGCAGACTCGAACGTTTGTTGGTCGTTAGACCGCAGCCGCGGGACCAAATCACGCCGGACTTCTTCCGGCAGATCCGCCACCCACTTGGTCAGTAGCCGGCGCACCCTACCATAGAGGGGGCGGGCCGACCGGTTCAGGAACTGAAACGTACTCTCGTTCGGTCGCATGGCCGCGTGGTCGTCCCTTGGTCTACGAACGAATAGGTCAGTCATCACACACCTAGTACGGATGGCATCTCCACATAGTGCAGTGTAGGTGTTCGTTGGAGACATGGACGGGGGCGTGTCACTCCCGTTGCGGCCTTGACCCGAGAAGTTGTCCCTGGTGCTACTGTCGACGATCAGGTAATGACCC
Source organism: Candidatus Dormiibacterota bacterium (assembly GCA_027313505.1). Classification (GTDB taxonomy): domain Bacteria; phylum Chloroflexota; class Dormibacteria; order Aeolococcales; family Bog-877; genus AG-12. The sequence goes on along the minus strand of DAHVDN010000034.1, from coordinate 2,537 downwards.
ACCCACGGTCAGGTAATGGACCACCCTTTTGGGCGGGATAGCCGCCGGTGCCACAGGCGGCAACAGGCCGAGCTGGAGGCTCCCGGGGAGGGTCCACGGCCGTCAAGAGGTTCCGACGGCGGAGATGGCGGAAGCGGGCTGCGGCTGTGGGGCGGGGTTCACACCCGAGTAGTCGGGGGTCCCGCCGAGGGATGAGGCGGTGTTGGTGCTGACTGGGTGCTGCCGGCCAGGGACGAAGATCCCAGGGCAGGTGCTCCGCATTCGGTCCGGCAGGCCGTGGCTGCTCTGCCGGAGGGACACAGGCGCCCCGGGGTCCGCTGCGATTCCGGGCGGATCTCCCGGGAGATGGACAGGCCGGCAGCCGGGGCGCGAGCGGACTTCGCCATCATGTGGTCCTGCAATCCCGCGGAGAGAGCTCCTAGGGTGGGGTTGTCGCCGGCACGGCGGCTGCGGCTTCTGGAGGTGCGGCATCCACGATGCGCAGGGCCAAGGACAGGAGGAAGTGCGCCACCGCGATCACGTGCTCACCTTCCCACTGATCGACCGGCATCGCGGGCAGCATCCGATTGGCAGCTTCAGCCTTGCGACCGCGATGGTGCCCGACCCTGTTGAGGTAGGTACAGAACCCTGCGAGCATGTCGGCGGTGGCCTCGCGCTTCTGCGGAGGGAGGATGTCGTCGGGTACCGCCTGCAGCTTGGCCATCCAGTGCTTCGAGTCGTACGGCCCGCTGAGGATGCTCTCGAACGCGTCGAGAACAGAGCCAACAGCGTCGCGGGCCTCGCCGCGGCGCAGGAACTTGCGAGCCTCGTCTAGGCGCTTCTCGGCGTCAGTCCACTCGCGGTGCTCGCGTCGCTCGGCGTCGGGCATCAGCCGCTCCCAGGACGGTGGCAGCGAATAACCCAGGGGCTTGAGGACTTTGTCCTCCCACTCCGTCACAGAGAGCGTGAGTTGGCTTTGTCCGCGTATTGGGTGCAACTCGCTCGCGGACTCTCGGGTAACGAGCGCAATACCTTGCAGGATGACATTGAATGTCACGTATCGTGCACCGCAACGCTGTCGCTCGATTTCCTCCAGGTCACTCGGAGTGAGATGCCATGTGAAGGTGACGAAACTGCTCTGAGTAGATGCGATCTGCACGAGCTCCTGAACAGAGGCGACAAGGGATCCCCACTCCTTACCGGGATCGTCATCAGAGGTTAGGCGTACACGAAGCTCGACGAAGCGTTCCAGGGCTAGGCCGTGAGGGAGCGTCGAGAACCTGCCCTGTATGCGAACCTCCTTGTTCTGCGGCGTCAGGTCACCGAGTACCAGCTCCCCAACGTAGCGCTGGGTGTTGTCGGGGAGGTAGGCGGTCAGTTGAATTCGCGGGTCGGCCATCGCTGGAGTGTACCTGTCCTAAATAGCTGGGCGGAGGATCTGGGCACCCGATATGGCACCCGGCTCGGGCTGGCACGTCCCACAAATGGGGTGTGTGGCTCCACCGATAGCTTGCCCTCTCATCACGCCCTCTTGCTCCGGAACAGCTCACCGACAGCCACCCCGAAGATGCTGGCCATGGCCAGCGCCAAGAACACGCGAGGTTCACTCTCTCCGCGCTCGATGTTGACCACGGTCTGGCGGCTGACACCGAGGAGGCGGGACAGCCCCTCCTGGGACAAGCCAGCCCGGATGCGGTGCTCTCGGACCGTCGACTCGATGGTTGGCATGGGGCCACGGTACGCCGATTCTGCGCGCGATGTCAAGAGCTCTCTCCCAAGCGAAGTGGACAACCAACTGACAAGAGTCCGCCGGAGCCGGCTCCATCCCGATCTCAGCCGGAGTTCACCCGCGGGTCGTGTACAGAAAACCGGTAGCAGCGTGTACAAGCCTCATCCGAGAGGGTCCAGAGTCGGGTCCAGCCGAAGTGGCCAGAGGTCCGAATCAGAACCTTGCAACAACCCCACCAATCCCTTCACATGCGCTGTTGTGCGGATGGGACCTCCAGACCCCTCAGCTTTACGATGCTCGATACCCTTGGCGGGACTGGGGAGCCCGAAGCGGCGCCGAGCGTGCGCCGATGACTGAACCCAAGCCCCTTGAAATGTCCATGGCGTTGGGAGCTTCGCTCGAGTGCCGCTTCGGAGGGGAAATCAGCGAGTCGGCGCCGCCTGTCCGTGCCGCGGAGGGCCAGGATTTCGCCACCTACCTCGTCCAAATCAGCGGGGAGCGGCTCCCACCATCATGGGCCGCTTCACTTGTTGCCTGACTCACCGGCATCGTCGGCCGCATTCCCGCTCTTCGGCGCGAGGCGCGGCTGCAGGGCTGGTGCGCCACGCACGCTTTCCCGGCTCGCAAAGTGCTCGCCGTGCTCCCGCCCGGCGAAGTCGTCGAGGGACCAGTGGAGGTCATGGAACGCCTCCCGGGTACGACGGCCGCCATTGCCATTGAAGAGGGCAGTGGCGGCCTTCACGAGCTCCGACTCGCTCTCCAAGTCCTTGATCCGCTGCCGCGCCGTCTCCAGCTCGTTGGGTTCGTAGCTCTTCACCCCGGGCTTCCT
>DAHVDN010000033.1 GCA_027313505.1 Candidatus Dormiibacterota bacterium | reverse complement strand
CAAAGTTGATTCCCGAGGCGGAGAAACACCCGTCGACATTGTTGGCACCAATGTCGATAGTGACCAGCGCCACCTGGTGGCGGTGAGCCCTCAGGAAGCTCACCGCCTGGGCCAGCTGCGAGCCGGCTGGGTAGGTGAAATAGGGGCAGCCCCCGTGGATCATGGTGCCCGTGGTCTCTCCGGGGCACCCCAGCTTCACCAGCTGGAGGGCGGGGTAATCGACTTGGAGCTGGTGATACAGATCGTCGACATAGCCCTGACTGGTCACGACCGCATTACCAGAGGAGTTGACCTGGACACCCTGGGCGAGGGAGTCCCCCAGGGCCAGGTAATACATGGGCCGCTGGTGTCCCTCCGACCGAGACGCGGCGCCTACGAGGGGAACCCCTGCCAACAACAGTCCAACGCTAAGTGCCAGTGCCAATCGGATGCCCCGACCGCCCATCTCATCCCCTCCACTCAGGCTGGACCAACGCACCCCGGAATATACGCCTGGATCAAGCCCCTGTACAGCCCGGCTGGAATAAGAAGGCCAACCGGGGGGCGGGCAAGAGCCGCCCTCTTCCGGCGGCGCGGGATGCCTGCTCTTGGCGGCGGGGGCGGAGACCGGCCGGGTGGTGGCGAACGAGTCTTCGACCCCTGGGGCACCAACAAACCCAGTCTCTGCCCACTTTCCCCGCCCACGCGTCTCAGCCAACCGCTCAGCTGCCGATCCAGCCCGTTCCCCATCCCGGCATAAACGGTAAAGTCGCTCTTCGCCAAGAGCCAACCCCAGCTTAGGGTTAACTACCGCGCGTCGAGTGTCGAGATCGACATTTGGCCCATCGAAAGTGCCCTCGCCAAGTCTTAGCTCCACTACCGCAAGGCCGCCCAAGCAAGAGAGGCAGCCACCCGACAGCCATCCGCCCGGACCTTCCCCACCCCCGTTCGCCGCTACCCGGCCAAGCTAGTTGTCCGCATTCAACAGTCTGCGCCGACTGCGAAACCTCTCTGTCCAGTCCCCCTGGCCAAGCGACCTCCCTGACTCGACCGACTATGCCGGTCCGCCACATTCTGAACAGGCTGCGGGATTCGCCCGACGTCCCCACCGGCACCCTTGCTTCGTCTGGGGGCGCAGGGGCGGTGGCGCGGGCAAGGCTACGGAGACCTCCCGAACCCGAAAGGAGGAGCCCTTGAGCCCCGGGTGCGAGCAAGGGCCAGGGCGCGCCCTGCCTCCAGCAAGAGACCTTGTCTGAGAGGGTCCGACTGCGACCAATACCTTCAGAAAACTCCGCGCCAAAATGTCCCCGCATCGGCTATCACCCCCGCCGTTGGCTGGCAGGCGCCGCGCGCTCAATAAGCGAGCCCACCTCAAACACGATGTCGACTCCGGGGCGGACTGCAGGTCGCCTACATGTTTCTATAGCCGCCTTCACAATTCTGGTTCCACGTTCACACAAACTTAACAAAGGGTTAATTGGCTCTGGCTAATGTGCGCCCTGCTAGGTGAAAGCTGCCGTCCGCGCTAAGCGGAGCCGCAACCACCTTGTCTACCGAGGCTTGCGGTTTTGGACAGGGACAACACCGGGGAGATGCGTGATGGTGATGGTGAAGGTTGATGCGGTGACCAAACGTTTTGCGAATGTCCCTGCCTTGACCGAACTTTCAATCGAAGTCAAAGATGGTGAATTCTTCATCATGGTAGGCCCCTCAGGGTGCGGCAAGACTACCCTGCTGCGCATCCTCGCCGGCTTGGAACGTCCCGATAGTGGCGAAGTGTGGTTTGGCGACCGATGTGTAACCGCCACCGATCCTGGTTCACGAGAGGTGGGCATGGTATTCCAAAACTATGCCCTCTACCCACACCTCTCTATCTTCGAAAACCTCGCGTTTGGATTGAGGGTGCGCCGTACCAATCGCAAGGAGGTGCGTGAGCGCGTGACTGACGTCGCCAAGCTGCTCGACCTGCAAGAACTCTTGGAGCGTAAGCCCAAGCAGCTATCAGGCGGCCAGCGGCAACGCGTGGCTCTTGGACGGGCGATCATGAGGCAGCCCCAGCTCCTGCTTATGGATGAGCCGCTGTCAAATCTAGACGCGATCCTGAGGGAGCGTATGCGCATTGAGCTGCGTCGCTTTCACGATCGCCTCGGCATAACAACCATATATGTCACCCATGACCAGAAGGAAGCCGTCAGCATGGCTGACCGGGTGATGGTGATGAACGGCGGGCGGATCGAGCAGATGGGTTCCCCAGAGGAGATCATCCGGCATCCCAGCACGGAGTTTGCCGCGCGCTTCATGGGTCAACCCCCGATGAACATGTGGCGCGCTTCGATGGAAGTCAACGCTACTGGGGCGGCGCTGATCAGCGCCGGATCAGAGTCTTCGTGGACGATCCCCGGCCCGTGGCCAAGGATTTTCATCGGGTCACCTCACATCTGGCTCGGCGTCAGGCCCCATGACTTGGCGCTGGCCAGTCCCGGCGAGGTCGCCGATCTGGTGGTCACCGTCGACGTGGTGGAGCGGGGCGGTGCCGACGAGGTCTTCCTGCACTGCCGCCACCGAGACGAGACCTTGGTGGTCTGTGTCGCCGGCACGCGGCGAATCCCCCGTGCCGGCGAGGAGGTGGGACTGACCGTGCGCTTGGATCGCATTCATATGTTCGACACCGACACGGGTGCACGGATTCAACCTTTGGTGGGCAACGGTAGAGCCGCCGCCACTGCCCTTCTGGTGGGCGGCGAGCTGCAGTAGGGGGAGTTCCATGATTTTGGACAAGACGGAGCGCCGGACTCCCGGGCTACCAAACGGTTCCCCGATCGGCTCTGCTCAGGAGCGTGTGTCCCCGCGGGTAGATCCAGCTGGCCGGGCTGCCGTGCTTTCCCTCGACCGGAGCGAGTCCCTGGTCGCGCGTATAGCCCGTCCGCTGATGGGCTATCTCCTCGTCATCCCGTCGCTGGCAATCTTCGGGGTTTTCTTCTACGTACCGGCAGTGATGCTGTTTGTGCTCGCCTTCTACCACTGGAACGTGTTCGGCGCGACTACCTTTCGGGGGCTGGGGAACTTCGCCATCCTGTTCAACCAGCCTCTCTACTGGCAGTCGCTGCTGACCACCGGATACTTCGTCTTGGTCATGGTTCCGCTGACATTGCTGTTGGCGCTGGCATTGGCCCTACTGCTTCGCGAGGGGGTGCGACAGGCTCGGGGCGGGTTCGCGCGTTCCCTGATCTTCCTGCCCCACGTGACGCCGATCATCGCCACTTCGATCATCTGGGTTTGGCTCTTCAATCCACAGTTTGGACTTGCAAACTTCGCCCTCAGCCACGTCGGCCTGCCGCGGCTGGGATGGTTGGAGGATCCCCACTGGGCCCTGCCTGCAGTCATGTTCTACACCCTCTGGCATTCGGTGGGCCTCTATACAGTGCTGTTCCTCGCGGGGCTGTCGGTGATTCCCGAGCAGGTGGTCGAAGCAGCACGGGTGGACGGGGCCAGGGCGTTCACCATGTTCCGAAGGGTTATCTGGCCGCTGCTCAGCCCCACGACCTTTCTGGTGATGATTCTCATCAGCGTCAACACTATGCAGGCCTTCTCGCAGATCTTCGCCCTGACAGGCGGCGCAGTCGGCAGGGGTGGCGGGCCGGCTTACTCAACCTCAACAGATGCGGTGCTCATCTATCAGACCGCGTTCACCTACTCACATTTTTCGCTGGCGGCAACTATGAGCCTGATCTTGTTCGTAATCCTGCTTGTGATCACAGTAATTCAGAAGCGCCTATCCAGCCGATGGGTCTTCTACCGCTAGGGGGGTTGCCCATGAGGACTCTTCCATTGGGGAAAGGGGACAGTATCGAATCGGCGCGCGGAAAGGGCGTCCTCCGGACGATACGGGGCCGCCTGACCGGCCGCTGGTTGATCGGTCTGCTGATCGGGCTGGTGTTCGTGCTTCCCGTCTACTGGGTTCTGGTGATCGCCACCGGGCATCATGGAGACGCGTACGCGATCCCGCCGGTAATGCTCCCAGCACTTCAGTTCGGTTCGATGTGGTTCGTCCTCACTCACACCAACATCGTCCACTACTTCCTGAATAGCGTCTTGATAACCTCCGCCACCATCGTGCTGGTGCTGGTCACTGGGGTTTTCGCCGGCTGGGGTTTGGCCGCCTACCACTATCGTGGGCGGGAGGCGCTATTCCTGGTGGCAATCGGGGTCATGCTGCTGCCCCAGCAGGCACTGATCGTGACCCAGTTCAACGTCATGTTTCACCTGGGCCTGCTGGACAGCTACGCCGGCCTGATCCTACCTTTCGGCGCTTCGAGCGCCGCCATCTTCCTTTTTCGCCAGGCCTTTCTCCAACTTCCAGAGAGCTTTTGGGACGTGGCCCGCCTCGAAGGCGCGAACGTATTCCAGTTTCTCTGGCGTGTGGCAGTCCCGACGGCGCGGCCGGCTGTGGCCACGGTGGTCCTGTTGACCTTCATCAGTTCCTGGAACCAGTTCCAGTGGCCGCTGATCATGACTTCCTCGAAGGCGGTGCAACCGATCGAGCTCGCACTGTCCCACTACATGTCCAGCTTCTCCAACAACTGGCGCGACCTGACCTCGGCGGCGGTGATCGCGTTGGTGCCGGTGCTGGTCATCTTTGCTTTCACACAGCGGTACATGGTGCAGGCCGTCGTTGGGGAGGACCGGGGAGTGACCGAATGAGTTAATTGGGCGGGGCGGAGTCCGGATGGGAATGGGGCGCGAGGATGCGCCCGGAATAGATGAATCGTCTCGAAGGAGCAAACGATGAGTGGGAATTGGAAAGGCACGTTCCGAAGAAATTTGGAGCCGGCAGCGCCGGCGAACCGAGGCGTGAAAGTTCGACGAGGCGGGGTCGGAGTCGCTCTACTAGCCGCTTCGGGAATAGTGTTGGCGGCTTGTGGCAGCGCAGGCGCTGCCAAGACGGCCGGAGCTGGGGTGGTGAACGTCACTCTATGGGAGTCGCACCTGGCCGGTCCCGTGGGGGACGCGGTTTCGGCACTGGTTCAAAAGTTCAATTCCAGCCAACACGGCGTCCATCTGGGGCTCGACGTGACCAGCGCCAGCACCAAGGCGTTGGGCGCGTTTGAAGCTGGGCATCCACCGCTGTTGGCGGAGATCAGCCACTACGACAACTCCTTTGTGAGTGCCCATGCACTGCTGAGTCTGAACTCCTACATGTACGGTGCCGATGGTTTCAGCGGAGGGCAATTGGCGCAGTTTGATCCAGTGTTCCTGAGCAATGGGGAGATCGGCGGCCAACACTACCGGCTGATGGCCGGCATGAAGGTCTCCCAGCTGACCTACAACGAGCCCCTACTGGCGGCCGCCGGGATCACCAGCCCGCCCGCCACTTGGAGCGCTCTCTATACGGACCTCAAGATCCTGAAGGCGAAGGACCCGGGGGTCATCCCTCTGGCATGGAAGAACTCCTCGGCCCATGAAATCCCACCCTTCTTGTCTAACGGGGGCAGCATCTTCAAAGCTGGAACCCACAGCACCCAAACTGATTGGAACAGTCCGGCGGGAGTAGCAACATTTGACTTCTTCCGCACCCTGTACAGCCAGGGGCTGATGATCTTTTCGCATGGAAGCACGATCCGCGCGGATCTGGCGGCGGGCAAGCTGGCCATCGGCGATGGTACCTCCGCTGGCTATGCCAAGGCTTTGGACGCGGTGGCGGGGAAGTTCCCGGTCGGCGTTTGGCCATACCCCGCAGGCAGCAGCGGGCACACCGCCAACCTTGCTCAGGGACTCGGGTTCGTGATCATGACCCATCACAGTGCGGCCCAGGACGCGGCGGCGTGGAAGGTTATCAAGTTCATGTTGAGCCCGCAGTCGATGGCATATTGGTCGATGCACACCGGCTACGCGGCCGTGTCCGCGCCGGCCCGCGCCCTGATTCCCACCAGCTTCCTATCCAGTCACCCAGGGATCGCAGTTTCAAATGAGATCGCCAGCTCCCCATACACCATAGCTCGACCGATTCCGGCAGCTTACGCCGAGGTCCAATCGGCGCTCGACACTGCATTCTTCAATGCGGTCACCGGCAAGCAGTCGGTCTCAAGTGCCCTGGCACAGTTGGACGCGACCGATCAGAAGTACCTAACTGGGAAGAGCGGACTCTAGGGGACCACGCTGGGGGTTTGGCGAGGTCAAGATGTGAACGGAGAGGCTCTTTTCAGAGAGGCTCCACCGCACCTGTGCGACGGCCGAGCGCACCACAATGAGTGGTGCGCTCGGTGCTCACCGGGTTCGCACCACGCCCCCCACTTTCAGCATTGGGGAACCGCTCTTCGGGCAGGACTTGGTTGTCAGCCCCTGCGGGGACAGGGCAGATGCAACCGAGCTCGAATTGCTCTGTCACATCCGCACGAGGCACCCCGAAGCCGCGGATCGGTCGGCCTCCCCCAGCAGTTCGAGCATAAGCGCTCGCTCCGTAAACCGTTACCCCACCTTAACTAGTCTGTGGCAGTGTGTAGCCGAGGGAAGCGGACGGATTGGGAGGCGCCGCTGCCAGGCGGCAAGGAACTTGAGTTTTTGGGCAACCGGACACCGGAGGTGACGCCGGATTCAACCCTTGCGGGTCCGGCCAGTAGCCATCTGACAGGATTCGCCTATCCGGCCGGTGCACCACTGCAGGTGCCGCGACCGGAAACGGAAATGCCAGCTGTCGGAGATGGATTTTCCGACACCCGAACCTGGCTCTGGCCTCTCCCCGGCAGCCGGGCCGGGCGGGCCGAATGGGCCAGCCCGGGTCGCCTTCCCCAAACCGCCCGGTTGTGGCGGGTAGGCGAGGGGAGTTCGGCTAGAGATCTACCAACTCCTCAGGGCGGCTCACAAGGCGAGGACCGCGAACCGGGGAGCGAGGTTTGGCGGTCGGGATCCGGCTGGCCATCGACAGAATCAGTGAGCAGCGGCGCACTGCGAGTTTTGGTGGTCGAAGACGATTGGGAGATGGCGCAGCTGGTGGAACAGGCGCTCTTGGACGAGGGCTATCTGGTGGAGGTGGCTCGCGACGGAATCTCCGGACTGGAGGCGGCGCGGTCGTCCCCTTACGCTGCCGTGATCCTTGACGTGCTACTTCCAGGCCTCGACGGACGAGCGGTCTGTTTGAAGCTTCGGGAGGAGGGACGGCGGGTTCCAGTGATGATGCTGACCGCCCTCGGCGAGGTGGTCGACCGGGTGCAGGGCCTTGACCTCGGGGCGGATGACTACCTCGCCAAACCCTTCAGTCTGGAAGAGTTCCTGGCTCGGCTCCGAGCCCTCATCCGGCGTGGGGAGCAGGGACGGCCAGGGGTGCTACGTGCCGGCCCACTCCGCCTTGATCGGATCAGCGGGCACGCCTGGCGCGGGGACCACGAGGTCGAACTGACCGCCCGCGAGTCAGCCCTGCTGGAGTTGTTCCTCCGCTGGCCCGGGATCGTCCTGACCCGCGACTCGTTGCTAGCTCACGTGTGGGGCGACGAGCCGGGCCGGAGCTCCAACCTCATCACGCAGTACGTCGGACACCTCCGCCACAAGCTTGGTCTGCCCTTTGCCGGCTCGGACCTGGAGACGATCCACCGGGTGGGGTACCGGCTCACCGTGCAGAACCGGACTTGAGTGCCGATCCGGCTCCGCCTAACGCTGCTTATTGTCCTGGGCGCGGCCGTTCTGGTGGCGGCTTGCAGCACGGCGCTGGCTCTGAGCCTGGAGGGCGGGGCCCGGGCCACACTGCAGCAGGTCCTTCTCCAGCGGTCGCACCGGGTAATCGCAGCGCTTGACACCGGAGATCTGCAGCGAACACGGCCGCAGGTCCCGGCGGTCGCCCAGATTGACCAGAGCGTGGTCCAGATACTGTCTGGAGGTGGCGCGGTGCAGTACACCACGGCGCTGGCCGGCACTGCGTCGCTGCTGCTGCCCTCTGAGCTGAGAGCCGCGGAGAGCGGCCCCCTCTGGTTGGAACTTCGGCACCGGGGGTGGACCAGCCCTCGCTTGGTCCTAGCCGCTCCCACCGGAGTGGGGTCCAGCGTGGTGGTGGTCGGCACCTCGCTCGACCAAATCGACGACCTGATGCGGCGGGTGGTCCTCGCACTGGTGATTGGCGGGCCGTTCCTGGTGGTGTTGACCGCCATCGCGGCCTGGCTGCTCACGGGAGGAGCGCTGGCACCAGTCGAGCGGCTTCGGGCCGAGGCGGCCGAGATCTCGGCCGCAGGGCTGCGGCGTCGGCTCAGAGTGCCCAGCACTCACGACGAGCTGACCGCACTGGCCAGGACGCTGAATCAGCTGCTTGAGGAGCTCGACGGTGCCATGCGACGCCAACGGCACTTCGTGGCGGCGGCCGGGCATGAGCTACGCACCCCGCTAGCAAGGATGCGGGGTGAGTTGGAGCTCGCGCTGCGCCCCGACCGCAGCTCGGCCGAGGTTCGCGCTCGCCTCAATCGCGCGGTCGCTGGAGTGGACCGGGTGAGCCGGGTGATCAGCGAACTTTTGGTGCTGGCGCAGGACGACGAGGGGCATCTCCTGTTGACCCCAGCCCGGCACGACCTGGGCTCGATCGCGGCCACCGAGCTGTCGACATTCCGGAGCCGGGCCGAACAGTTGGGAGTGATGCTGGTGCTTAACGCGGAGCCAGAAGTGGTGGCGGCAGTGGATGAACTCTGGCTGCGCCACGCGCTCGACAATATCCTGGACAACGCCTTGCGCTACACGCCTACGGGCTCGTCCGTGGACGTGTCAGTCCGAGCCGCCGGGGCCGAGGCCGTCATCGAGGTGAGCGACGGCGGCCCCGGTTTCCCGTCCGAGATTCTGTCTCAACCATTTCGGCGCTACGGAGACTCGGCTAGTGACATGACTCCGGAAGGAGATGCGAAACGAGGCACCGGGTTGGGCCTTTGGATTGTGGGAATGATCATGATCGCCCACCTGGGGCAAGCGGACTTTGCCAACCGCCCGGGCGGCGGCGCCACGATCAGCCTCCGGTTGACTAGAATCGAGCCTCGGGCGAGGCACCAGCCAGATGGAGGAATGCTTGCTGGGGGCAGCGCAGATCCGACTGGTTCGCGTGCGGAGGGCTAACCACCACCCTCACCGTGCGAAGTCAGCAGTTTCGGTTGCGCTGCTTCGAGATGCGGCTTCGTTCCCCTCCAAGGCTCCCATCTCGGCTGATCCGGTAAGTTCCATCACCAACTGGGGCACCACCTGGTGCCAGTCGGCCACAATCCCGATATCGGCGGACTCGAACACCGGCGCAGCTGGATCGCTGTTCACCGCGAGTACGTACCCGGCCCCCCGTACCCCGATCATGTGATTGAACTTCCCCGACAGCCCGATGGCCACATATAGGCGGGGACGGATGCTGAGTCCAGTCAGCCCTACCTGCCGGGACCTTGGCAGCCATCCCCGATCGGTGACCCTTCGAGTGCCGGCCAGTTGAGCGCCAAGGATATCGAGTAGAGGACGCAGCGCTGGATAGTCTTCGGCCGCGACTCCGGTGCCTAACCCGACCACGACCGAAGCCTTCGCCAGAAGATCCGGGTCGTCGTCATTCCCCCCGTCCAGCACCTTCACCCTACCGCGGGGACTGACGAGGAGCCGGGTCACTGCCGCAGTGCAATCCCGCGTAGGCAGCGGGGCCAGAGCCCCCGGACGCACGGTGGTCATCTGTACTGCGGAGGTGGCTGTTACGGAGGCGACCAGGCGGCCGCCAAAGGCTGGTTTCCAGGCGACTAGCCTTGCCCCCTCGACCCCCAATTCGACAGCATCTCCAGTCAGTCCAGCCTGAAGAATCACAGCCACTCTTGCGGCCACCTCGCGGCCCCAGAGGGTTCCGGGAGCGAGGATTGCCCAAGGCGAGGCGACTTCAGCCCATCTACCGATGGCGCAGGCGACATCCTCTTGGCCCACGGCGCCGGTGAGTTGCAAGACTTCGTCAGCTCCCCAAGAGCCGGCCCGATCAGGTGCGAGTGGTTCGCTGGCGATGGCCGTGACCGAGCCACACATCGCGGTCGCGAGCCCCGCTGCTGTGCCCAGCATCTCCCGAGCAAGCTGTGGACGCCCGGGCTCTACCACCACCGCCAACATTGGAGTACTGACCTGGCGGCAACGGCGCTCGGCCGATGCACAAGTCTCGGGCAACATGCCATCGACGGGAGTCTCAGCCACCGCCGGACGATGAGCTCCGGGTCCGACGGCACCCATCTCCAAGAGAAGCTTGACCGCTCCCTCCACTTGGAGGGGCCCTGCCCCCTGCAGTTTGATCCGGCGCCGCGGGATGTCGAGAACCCGGACGGCCCCCACTGCTGTGGGGCTACCGGCTTGGCCCCAGGGACCGGGGCCAAGGTCTGGTGCGCCAAAGCACAATATCCGATCCGCAAAAATCTCGGGTCGACCCAACACCGGCACCTTGCACGGAGGGCACAGCCGCTCCGCGCAGGAGATCACCGCCGGCAGGGCGGCCTCAACCAGCTGCCAACCATCATCACGCTCTAACCGAGCACGCAGGTTCCCCTTCGACACCACGAGGCTCGCAGCCGGTCCAAGAAAGGGGAGGCCCAGAAACTGAGCAACCGCCGGTCCCACCTGGCCGGTATCCGCGTCAACCGCGTTGCGACCCACCAGCACCAAGTCGTACGGCCCGGTCTTGCTGATGGCGGCGGTCAACGCCCGAGCGGTCGCCAGGGTATCGCTGCCAGCGAACTCCGGCCCGGTGATGTGCACGCCCAGATTCGCGCCCCACGCGACCGCCTCGCGCAACACCTCCACCGCAGCTGCCGGTCCCAGAGTGAAAACCGTGCATGAGCCGCCACCATCCGTGGCCATGGCTACGCCTTGCGCCACCGCGCGCCGACAGAAGGCGTTCATCTCCAACTCCAGTCCGGCGCGCTCCAGTCGCCCATCTGCCCGGAGCGCCAAAGCCTCAGCTACCGGAACTTGTTTGATCAGCACAGCGATACGCATAACCATCATTGTGCCCTATTGGCAAGCGGCCGCGCTCAAGAGTTAGGTCTCACGAAACCCTTGGAAAGGTGCCCTTGTCATACATGCCTACAGACAAAACTCTTAACTCTGCGTTAACCGTCCTGTTGGAGCGGCATGATGCTTCCGGACCAGAGCTCGCCCCACGCACCAGGCGCCAACGAGTCGTTTGCGTTGAGCGACATCGCCGCAACCGTCGCGGTCTGCACACGGAACGCCTCCACCTGTACCATTGCAGCTATGGAGCAAATACATATCGCCCAGAACCAAGCGTCGTGACCACGCTCGAGTTGCCGCAGGATGTCGCTTCCGGGTCCGAGCGCGCTGAGCTGGCCCGTCGAGCAGGAATCCGAGAGGTCGTGTTCGGCGTGCAGGACGGTCTCCTGACAACGCTCGGCCTGACCACTGGCGTTGCAACAGCCACCGCGGGTGCAGCCGTTGCCCATACGACCATCCTCATTGCGGGGCTGGTCGGCGCCTTAGCAGGTATGGTCTCCATGGGTACGGGGGCATATCTCGCCGGGAGCGCGGAACATGATCTGAATAGGGCGGCAATTCACAAGGAACGTACAGAATTGATGTTGCAACCGGAGGCAGAGCACGCCGAGATGGTGGCGATCTTCATGGCCCGGGGAGTGCCCTCGAATGAGGCCGTCGACCTGTCGTCCACGCTCGCTCGTTATCCCAAGCTTTGGGAGGAGACTCATATAGAGAAGGAGCTTGGTATCGCGAGCGAGCCGGAGTCGACATCGATTAAGGATGGACTGATCATGGCGGGGACCTTCCTCATCGGCGCGAGCCTCCCGGTTGTTCCCTACGTGGTGCTCACCGGCTTACCGGCGGTGGTGAGCTCGCTAGTGCTGTCCGCGATTGGCCTGCTGGCGGTGGGGCTTATGAAGGCGGCGGTTGTTGGCCAGCGGATGGTGGTCGGAGGACTTCAGGTGCTTGGGGTGGGGACCGCGGCGGCCCTTGCCGCCTACATTCTGGGAGTGCTGCTACCACACGCCTTCGGGCTGCGTTTGCCACCGGCCTAGCCTTACCTCCCCGATAGGACTCGGCAGTTCCGATGAGAGGTGAGACACCGCGCGCGGTGTGGTTTCTGTGAAAATTAATCTGTGCAGCCAGGTGGAGAGCAAGCGCATCCGCTGAGCATTGCTGGTGTGGGTCGAACATGGGGCCACCCCTCGCGCAGAGTCCGGTTGAAGCGGTCCACCTTTCCGTTCACCTGGTGGTGGTAGTCGGGAGTGAGCAGCTGGCGGCAGCCCAGCAGGTCCAGCGTCTTGGGGAAGACAGCGGAGGCGCGCTAGGACTTGGCGTTGTCGATCATCACCGCCTGGACTGAGATTGTTAGGCTGGCTCGCCTGAGTCCGGTGACCTATTGGGCGGGCCGTGGGGAGCGTTCTGGCCAAGGCACAGACGTCGGGCGCCGCGCATCCAACATAGTCATACGTGGCGATCACCACGTACCGGATCTCACCGGACTGTCCTCGGCCGAGCACCACCATCGCTGTTCGGGGGACTCGCCCTGATGACGCGGGCAGGCGCAGCGAAGGCTGCGGCCATCCATTACCCTGGCACTCAATGGGTAAGGAGCAGCTGCCTACCTTGGACTTCTCTGCAACTCCGCCAACCCGGAGCTGTGGAGATTGAGCTACTCCTTCGACCGCTACCACAAGGCGGAACTGCAACGGCGTACCGGAGTCAAGTGGCGCCGCGACGGACCGGCGATGCTACCGGCCTGGATCGCCGACATGGACTTCCCTATCGCTCCAGAGATAGAGGCTGCATTGCAGGAGGTCTTGGATCGGGGAGACCTGGGGTATCCCGATCCCTCCCTGGACCTGGCGGTCCGGGAAGCCTACGCCGATCGGGTGAGGCGGCGGTACGGAGTCGCGGTCGCGCCGGAGCTGGTCGTCGTGACTGCCGACGTTGTCCAGGCGATATATCTGAGCCTTCTGGCATACACCAAACCCGGCGATGGGGTGGTTTTTCTGACTCCCGCCTATCCACCGTTCTTCACCGCCATCGCGGAGACCAACAGGCGGGCCATCCCCTGTGACCTGGTCAATGGGCGGGAGCGATATGAGCTGGATCTGGTTCGCCTTCGGGAGGCCGTGCGAGACGGTCGAGCCCGCGTGCTGCTCCTATGCAACCCCCACAACCCAACCGGTCGCAGTTTCAGCACCAGCGAGCTCGCCGAGCTGGCGGCGATAGCGGAGGAGCACGATCTCCTGGTCGTGAGTGACGAGATCCATGCCGACCTAACCCTGCCCGGGACCGAACACGTGGCCTTCGCGTCGCTCGGCCCGGAGGCGGCGGCTAGAGTGATAACCCTCTCCTCGGCCAGCAAGGCCTTCAACCTTGCAGGGCTGCGCTGCGCCGTGGCCGCATTCGGCACAGAGCGCCTGCTGGCGGAGTTCGAGCGCCTTCCCGCTCACGCCCGGGGTGCCGTCTCGGTGTTGGGAATGACCGGTACCCTTGCGGCCTGGAAGAACGGCGAGGATTGGTTGACCGCAGCACTCCTGGTGCTGGCGGAGAATCGCGAGATCGTCCAAGACTGGGGCGCACCCCACCTCGGCCCTGGTGCACTGCACAGCCCGGAGGCGACGTATCTCGCCTGGTTGGACCTGCGCCGCTTCGCCATTGGGGACGATCCATCTCTGTGGCTGAGGGAGCACGCCCTGGTGGCCCTCTCGCCGGGCCCGGAGTTCGGTCTGGCTGGAAGGGGCCACGCCCGGCTCAACTTCGCGACTCCTCGCGCTCTCTTGGAAGAGATCCTGGAGCGGTTGTCGGTGGCACTGGGCTCTTTTTCCAGCAAGTCGTCCTGAGGGTCGCCTCTGGGCCCCTATCCTACCGTCCGCCACAAGGGGCGAGCATCCGTTCAGGGGTGGGCTCCGGCTGACCAAGGAGCGAGCCCCATCGCCCAAGAGGTGGCCGAGGTGACGGTCATCGGTCTTCGGAACGCACCCAAGCCGGTGGACTTGTGGGTGACCCCGGCGGGATGGCCCGCTCCCATTCGGCTGGGCATGCAGTCACCCGCTCGGACTTCGAGGGCCGAGCCCTGGGCCGCGATGCGGTCGAAGGTATCTCGGTCCACTCCCCTTTTTCGGCGGCGCCGACTGCGGCCGCACCTCCGCCGTCTTGCAGAGGACGTTGACCCAGCTAAGGTCTCGGCCCGCTTATCGCTCGCAACTAAACCCGATAAGGAGGGCAAGTAGAACGCCTCAACCAGACCCCGGTTGATGACAGGTGGGTCGGTACACCCTGCTGACGAGGATGGTTCCACCTCCAAGGCTCGGTGGTGGTGTCGGTCGCTTCCTTTGTCGTGATGGGCCAAACGCTTGACAGATTGGCGCCATTGTCGACAAAATACCGTCTGCGTGTGCGTGCGACATTTGGAGGGCTGGTACCTCCCTGAACTTCATTGAAAGGAGACCTCGCTTTGGGTGTGGTCCACGCCGGGCGGGAAGCTGGATCTTGAGCCACCTCCTGCGCTTTTGGCCCCGGAAAACCGATGCCCACAAAACAGGTCCCCACCGTTGATGGGTGCCACTTCGACTGACCAGAAAGTGCGCAGAGTTGTGATCACGACCTACCTCGAGCCCGAGCTCGTGTCCCAGCTTTCGAGCGAGTTTCCGGAGTTTGAGTGGGTCTACCCCATCGAGCTTCTGGCGCTCCCCCGGTACGCTGGTGAGCACCGGCGCCCAAGCGCCATCTCCAACGAATCCGCCGCGAAATGGCGTGAACACTTGGAGTCGGCAGAGGTCTTGTTCGACTTCGGACCGGCCCCACTACACCGAGAGCTGGCTGGGAGCCGGAACCTGCGCTGGATCCAGGCGACCTCCGCCGGTGTCGGCCAATTTGTCCACAGCGTGGGTTTGGACCAGCCACAGACACCGCTGGTCACGACCGCTCGCGGGGTCCATGGCCAGGCGCTAGCGGAGTTCGTGGTGATGGCGCTTATCGCACTCAACCGGGATCTACCACAGATGTTCCGGGACCAAAGCGCCAGGAGGTGGGTCCGTGGAGCCGGGTGTCTCGTCGCCGGCCAACTGGTTTGCATCGTGGGCCTGGGGAGCATCGGTCAGCGGGTGGCAGTGGCGCTCCGCCCGTTTGGGGCCCACACCATCGGAATTGTCCACTCCAAAGGGCACCGGACAGCATCAGATCTCGGAGTCGACGAGCTCTATTCTCAAGATGAGCTTGACCAAGTCCTGCCAAGGGCCGACGTTCTGGTTCTGAGCTGCCCCCACACCAAAGAGACCGAGGGCCTCATCAACTCGAGACGGCTGGGGCTGCTGCCGCAATCATCTGTGGTGATCAATATCGCGCGGGGAATGGTCATCGACGAAGGTGCCCTGATCCGCAAGCTCGCCGACGGAGACCTCCGCGGTGCGGCACTCGACGTCGCCGCTCGCGAGCCCCTCCCAGCGGACAGCCCCCTCTGGACCCTCCCGAACGTGATAATCAGCCCCCACTCCGCGAGCACCGTGGATGGCGAAAACCAAGCCATCACAGAACTCTTCCGTCTCAACCTGCGGGCCTACCTCGCTGGGCAGCCACTTACCAATCTGCTGGATAAGCAGCGACTGTACTGATGGGGATGTCCATGCTGGCCACATCAGTTGCCCGGGCTTCGATTGCGCCCCGGCCACCGGGCCGGTTGCTCACCGGTCTGGTGGCGACGGTATTGGGTCTTTTCAGGTGGGCGACCGCCGCGCTCGGCACTGGCCAAAACTCGACAAATTCGGCCAGTTCTCAGGTGGGCCCAGCAGTGCTGTCGATGAAATGGCCCCACACTCGAAGTTGCTGGCGGCGTCTGCCATGAATCGGGCGTACCTGTGACTCCCACAGCCTTCGCGACCATCCCACTCCCTGACCGGAGTACGAGCGGAGGTCTCAACTGGGCGGTGCTCGGCTCTGCCAACATCGCGAGAGCAAACTTCATCCCGGCGCTGCGCTCAGCGGGGGGCAACATAGTCACTTTGGGGAGCCGCTCGCCCGAGCGGGCCGCCAGTTTCATCGAGGCCAACGGCCTGGCAGCAAAGGCCAGCTCGTATGCGGGGGCGATCGCTCACCCCCTGGTCGAGGCAGTTTACGTCGCCTTGCCCAACCATCTGCATGATGAATGGGCCAAGGCGGCACTCCGCGCGGGCAAGGCGGTTCTTTGCGAAAAGCCTCTGGGGAGAACTGTCGAGGAGGTATCCGACATCCTCGACGTCGCCGGCACCACGACCGGCCCACTTTGGGAAGCCTTCGCATTTCCCTTCCACGCGCAATGGAGCGCCATTCTTCAGATCATCCAGGAGCAGACCATCGGAGAGCTTCGGGAGGTGCATTCCAACTTCCACTTCGTGGTCACCGATCCCAATAACATACGTTGGAACAGTGCCCTGGCCGGCGGTTCCCTGAACGACGTCGGCTGCTATCCTTTGCACCTTGCTCGCCTCCTCTTTAAGGCGGAGCCCATACACAGTAAGGCAGCCATCGTGCGCGGGGGAGGCGAGGTGGACGCGGAATGCCAGGCATTGATCGACTTTGGAAGCGGTAGGCGGCTCCTGTTCAGTTGCGGGATGCGTCGGTGGCGTGACACCTCGACTCGGTTGGTGGGGACTGCTGGTGAGATTCGGCTGACAGACCCCTACCACCCCGGTCCTGCCGATACCCTCACCATCATCGCCGGGAGGCAATCCGCTGTCCGGCGGCTGGTTCCCGATGAGCCGTCGTTCACCGAAATGCTTCGTCGGATCACAGCCTCGGTCCGAGGATCTGAGCCACCGCGCCACCTGGCCGCTGAGGACAGCTTGGGGACTGCGCGAGCGTTGGAGCTGGTGCGCCGCAGCTGGACGGTGTGGCGATGAACGAACGAGCGCCGGACCAGAAAGGCTTTTCGACCGACATCAGAAACGTGAAGGGGAGCGGGGTTACCGATGGATGAGACGCTGGGTGGCACCCCCCTGACTGCGGTCTCGCAGCGGAGTCTGTCCGAAGAGGTGGCAGATCGGATTCGAGACGGAATAGTCACCGGCCGACTGGAGCCCGGGTTGCACCTTTTGGAGGCAGACCTGTCGCACGCCATGGAGGTTAGTCGGAGTCCGGTTCGAGACGCCCTGGCCCAACTCCACCATGAGGGCTTGGTCACCCTGAGGCGCCACCGTGGAGCTGTCGTGGTGAGCATGTCCCCCCGGGATATCGAGGATGTGTACAGTCTGCGCCGCAGCCTGGAGGAGTTGGCCGTTCGACTCGCGACCGAGAGAGCTGGAGACGACGATCTGTCCGCTCTTAAGAGAGCCGCCGGACCAGTCTCGATCGGTTCTGCCGGCGCCGCCGCCCGCCAGTTCGCTGAGGCCGACATTCGATTCCACGATCTGATCTACCAGGCGGCCCACCACGATCGACTCTACGGCTGCTGGTCGATGCTGCGCCCACACATCTTCCGCTTTTTGCTCACCCGAAACATCGCCAATGCGGATTACAAGCTGATCTACAAGGATGAACACATGGCACTTGCCCAGAGGATCGCGGCCAGGGATTCCGCCGCAGCGGTCGAGATGATCGGGCACCACCTCCAAGGTTCGTATAGCCGGCTTGTGGGGCAGTCCGCGGTACCGGAGGACCCCTCCAAGAGCTCTGGAGCCAACCCGTGATGCTGGGAAACTCGCGGGCAGGCGGCGCCCTCAACCATCTCTCGGCACCGGACGCCGACCGGGGCCGGTACCTGCTGCCAACCCTTTCACGAACGCAATTCTTCTTGGGCGGTTCGGGAGTCGCCACCCAACCTGTTCAGCTCGAGGGTCACCGGCCTAAGCCCCTTACCTGTGGACCCTGGACCCGACTTACCGGACAGGAATCGGCGAGCCCATGGAACTAGGTCTTGGGGGAGCGAAGGCGCTGGTGACCGGGTCAACCAGGGGCATCGGTCTGGCGATTGCCAAGACCCTGGCCGGGGAAGGGTGCTCGGTGGCGGTCTGCGGACGCGACCCAGACCAGCTGGCCCTAACCGCAACAGAATTGAAGGAGTCGGGCACTGAGGTGTTCGCTGCGGCTCTGGATGTCACTCAGCCCGACGCCTTGACCAACTTCGTGGATGACGCCGCCAACGCCCTGCATGGTCTTGATCTTGTAGTGGCCAATGCTGGCGGGGCACTGGGCGGGGCGCTGAGTGATTCCACCGGCCAGGACTGGATGGACAGCTACTCCCTGAACGTCGCTCATTCGGTGAATCTCCTACGCGCGGCCCGGCAGTACCTGGCCGCGGCCAAGAACCCGGCGGCGGTGATGATTTCATCAATCTCCGGGTCCAAGCCGGCTCCACGCGCTCAATATGGCGCCAGCAAGGCGGCGCTCATCTACCTCGCGGGGGCGCTGGCGCACGAGCTCGCAGAAGATGGGATCAGGGTGAATACAGTTAGCCCGGGTTCGATCCTTTTCCCGAACGGTGGTTGGGACCAATACCGGACCAGAGATCCCCAGGGATTCCAGAGCTTCCTTGACCGTGACCTCCCCGCCGGACGGCTGGGGACGGCCGATGAGGTGGCCGTAGTTGTGGCATTTCTACTCTCGCCACTTGCCAAGTGGATCAATGGTGCGAACATACCCGTGGATGGTGCCCAGGGACGGCCGAGCGCCGGGGGCTGGTAGCGCGCGGACCAGCTCCCAGGTCCGCGGACTCCACCGCGGACCTGGGAGAAGCTCGGAAACAGTCACGCAAAATCGGACAGGGCAGGGGCTGCTGCCAGCCCTATTCGGGGTCCCCGCCACTTGAACGCAGGGAGATGCGCATCGCCTCTGAAAGTTGGTATGCATTGAAGCGATAGCCGGTGGCGAAATGAGCGTCGATCCCAGCCAGGAAGCCAAAGGCCGGCGCCAGCGCCGTCGGTGGAACCATTCCGACCTTCATCTCTTCGGTGTAATGGCCAGCTGACATCGGGGTGTCAATCGGAGCGCCGGTGGTGACGGTGTTCACCGCGATGTTATACCCCTTGCCCTGCAACGAAAGCACCTTCATGAGGCCTTCTTGGGCGTGCTTGCCCGGCGTATACGCAGTCTCCTTCACGAACCCGGAGAGTGCAGACCCGGAGGAGACGAACACAATGCTCCCGCTCTCTGCTGCCATCATCCCCGGCCAGACCGCCTTGGAAAGCAGGAACGCCGCCTGTAAGATCACATTGACCTCCCGCCTCCAGTCGGCAAAGGTCACCTCGGTGATGGTCCTCTCCTTCAGAACGGCGGCGTTGTGAATCAAGACACGGGGAACGCCAAAGTGCCCGACGGCATCCTCGGCCGCAGCCTCGGTCGCGGAGGCGTCCGAGAGGTCCGCCACAATGGGATGGACATCTGCTCCAGCCCCTCGAAGCTGATCAACCAGCGCCTTGAGCTTATCCTCCTGCACGTCAAATAGCGCCAGCTTCATCCCAAGGCGGGCAAGCTCAACTGCAACAGCGTGCCCCAAGCCCTCCGCCGCTCCGGTGAGAAATGCCACACGCCCGCGCACATCTTCCAATTCGTCACTCACCTCACTAATCACTACCGAACCCGGGACCCAGCCTATGAGCTACGCCCCTCACAGAACGCGAACCGCAAGAACGCTGCGCATTTCAATAAGCCGGTACCGGTACCTAGCACTTGTTCTACCTCAATTGTCTCATTCGTGAGATCGCCGTCCATGAGCCCTGAGCCTCCACCCGCTGACAACTTCAACCCAACAGGCACGCAATTGGCGACCTGCCCCCGGGCCGACTGGCGGGCCCAGCTGGCAGCGCGCCATTGGCGAGCACAGACCGGCTCTTCCGCTAGCGCCGGCGCAGCCTCACGTCAACTGCGTCACGCAGACCGTCCCCAACAAAGTTGAACGCCACGACGATCGCGACCACACAGACGCCGGCTGGCCAGATCTGCCACCAGTAGCCGGCGAAAACGTAGCTGACTCCGTTCGACAGCATGCTCCCCCAGTTGGCCGCCGGAGGGGGAATTCCCAAACCCAAAAAGCTGAGTGCGGCCACGGTGAGAACGGCATCGGCAACCTGGAAGGTGGCGTTCACCGCCATGGTGCCGATCACATTCGGAAAGAGGTGCCGAAAGAGAATGGTGACCGGACCCGCTCCGGCCCCTCGGGCGGCTTCAACGTAGCCCATGGTCCGCAGCTTGAGGACCTCCGCCCTGACCAAGCGGGCTGGCGCCAGCCAGGCCAGAGAGGCGATGACGACCACCAGGATCACGACTGAAGGACGCAGGATGGCGTCGAGGAAGATCAGCAGGAAAAGACCGGGAATGGCCAGCGCGGCGTCGACCACCCGCATCATGAGACTGTCGACCCCTCCGCCGCTGAACCCTGAGATCGCACCCCACACCAGGCCGAACGAAGCAGCGAGCAGGGCCACGAGGAGCGCGACGACCAAGGTGATCTGGCCCCCGGCCATCAGGCGCCCCAGGACGTCGTATCCAACCGCGTCGGTCCCCAGCAGATGGTGCGGGCTGGGGCCGCGACTTGCCTGGGCGATGTTGGTGGCCACCTGATTGGTGCGATACACCACTGGTCCCAGGAAACAGAAGGCAAAAAACAGCACGATGACTATGGAGCCAGCAAGGGCCAGCCGATTTTCGGCGAACACTCGCAGAAATGAGATCCAGGGTGAGTGAGGGTTTTCTTCGCCGGGATCAACTGGCCCAACGACCAAGTCCGCGGGTGCCATCGGGCTCAGCTCAGCCACGGCTCGCTCCACATCTCGGCTTGAGTGTCACCTCGACCGGCCCCTAGTACCGAATGCGTGGGTCGGCAACTGCATAGAGAATGTCCGCCAGCAGCGACCCTATGACCACCCCGGTACCAATCACCACGCTGGTGCCGAGCATCACCGGAAAATCCTCACTCTGGGCAGCGGTCCAGAATAGCAGGCCCATTCCCGGGTAGTTGAAGAGCGACTCCACGATCAGAGCACCTCCCAAGATCCCCGGAAGACTCAGCCCGATGAGGGTTATGATCGGCAGAACCGCATTGGGTAGGACATGGCGAAACAGGATGCGCACCCTGGACAACCCCTTGGCGGTGGCAGTCCTCACGTAGTCCTGGGTCAAGTTATCGAGCACTGACGACCGCATGTAGCGGCTGAACAGCGCCAGGGTGATCAGGGTCAGGGTCAGGACCGGAAGCACCAGGTTCGAAAGTTGGGAGAGAAGGGGCTGGGTGGCGGTTGGGCCGGTCGCGGGGAAGAGCGGCAGGACGTCACTCAACAGGATGATCAGCACGATCCCGAGGAAGAAGCTGGGCATGGAATAGAACAGGAAGGACAAGCCTGTGAGTACATAGTCCTCTGGGGAATTACGACGCACCGCCTGGTACATGCCCAGAGGCACTGCGGCAACGACAGCGATCACAGTCGCTGACCCCACCAGCACCAGGGTACGGGGCAGATTCTCGGCGAGCAGGGCGTCGACGCTCTGATTCAACTTATAGGAGAAACCCAGGTTTCCGTGCAGCAACTGCCCGATCCAGATCAGGTACTGGATGGGGAGCGGCTCGTTGAGTCCATATCGCAGGTCAAAAGCCCGGATGGACGCCGGATTGGCCCGCAACCCCAAGCTGGCGCGGGCTGGGCCGCCCGGGAGCATGTGCAGGAGGATAAAGACGATGATCGACACGCCGAACAGGACCACCAGGGCATGCCCGCACCGCCTGACGATATAGGCGGTCACAGCGAGCCATCTGGGGCGAGGTACCGACGACCCAGACGACGCGGCGCTGCAGTCAATCGGGACCGGGGAGCGGACGTGGAAACCACTCGGCCCCGGGCCACTGGCCACCAGCTAATTGGGCCGATGGTCATCGGGTAGTGACTGGTCGGGGACCCCTGCAGGCCCGGCGCCGCAGGGGTCCCCAACTCCTCAGGGATAAAGGGAGATGGGACCATCGTAGGTGTCCGATCCGAGGTGGTCACCTCCAGTTCCGAAGCTGGCGATCACGAAGTAAGGGACCAATACTGGGGATACAGATTGAGGTTGGGATCCTGGGGTAGAGCGCCCTTCAGCTTCGGGCTGATCACCGAGATCTGATACGAGTAGTCCGGCTCCCAAAGACCCGGCATCTGCTGCGCCGCGTACACCGCGAGGGACTGAATGGCCGATACGGAGCTATTGACGTAGGTGTTGGCAATGAGCTGGTCCATGTGCGCATTGCTGTAACCCTCGACGTTGTTGGACGCCTGGGTACCAAACCAGGGACCTGGAGCGGGAAGGTATTGCGGGGAGTAGGTCGGAGTCGCTCCGGGCTCGCCGAAGTTGGCGATCTGCCAGGTGCAGCCGGCATCCCCGTTGCTGCAGGGCTCCAGGGTGGCGAAGATGGCACTGATGGACTTCTGTGAAATGGTGACGTTGATCCCAAGGCTGGCCCAACTCGAAACCTGGTCTTGAATCTCGGCTGTGAAGGGGGCAGACCCGGTCGCCGCCTCCTCGGTGAAGGAGAGGCTGGCCCCAGCGGGGATCCCGGCCCCACATTCGGTTGATCCACTCCCGGGACGTTGGCAGGTGTCGGTTCCGTTAGGCACCACCTTCCAGCCGTGGTCGACCAAGAGGGCCTTGGCGTGTGACGGGCTGTAGGGGTAGGGATTGCGAGCCACGGCAGGTGACAGGTAGCTGCTGGTCGGCTTGATCGGAATCGGCCCGTAGGTTGGAATGGCATCCCCGTGCCATATGTCCGTGGCGATCTGAGGCTGGTTGATCAGCGACTGCATCGCCTGTCGAATGTAGAGCTGCTCAAATATTGGCCCAGCCGTCGGATTGGTGTAGTTCAGGAAGAAGTTGTTGAACCCGAAGTCCGGCCATGCGGCAACCTTGTACCCCCGACTGGTGAAGTAGCTCGCCTGGGAGCTGTCCTCCGGAGGGAGGTAGCCATAGTCGATCTGTCCAGATCGCAGCGCATCGAATTCGGCGCTGGTGCTCGTGAACGGAATCTCCTCAAAGCGAGAGATCAACGGCTTACCGGGCCCGGTGTAGTGAGTGTTCGGTACGAAGGTGGATGCGCCGGTCTGGGGTGCGAAGGCGCTCAGCAGCCAGGGGCCGTCGACCACCTTCCAGAGCGGATTGGTGGCGTAGGTCGACTCACTGGTGGCTTGGCTGTTCAGGTAGGTGTAGACGGCCTGCACCCCGGAGGTGGTGAGATCGTAATTGCCCACAGGGCTGGTGCTCGAGGTGCGGTCCCATGCCTGCTGCGGGATCGGGACAATCTCGCTCAGTTCGTCGTAGAGGATCCAAAGTTGGCTGTAGACCTTGTTGAAGGTGATGCTGAACTGGTATGGAGTCGCGGCCGGGAAGCTCATTGAGGAGATGTTGTCGGGGATGCTGCCCGGGCTGTAGCCCAGGTAGTTGCCCTTCTCCGCAACGAGCATCTTGAGCCACAGTTCCACGTCCCGGTTTGTCACCGGCTTGCCGGTGGACCAGGTGAACTTGTGATTCAGGGTCACCGTGACCGTTCGGCCACCATTGGAGTAGGTTGGCGGTCCCGCCATGCTCTGCTGGTAGTTGATCGTCGGCTGCCCGTTGACTCCGTACCAGTAGAGCGGACGCCACAGGAAGGGGCTGAACTGAAAAAGGTCGATGTTGTTTGAAACCGGCCCGCTGACGAAAGGCGAGATGTAGGTTGGGACCGTCCCAGCGGGGAGCGCGAAGGTAACCGTACCGCCGTGCTGCGTAGAACCGCCGGTCCCGGTTGTCGAGGACGCACAGCCAGCCAAAACTAGGACCATGCTCCCGGCGACCGCAGCTAGGAATCGTCTCACGCCCTCTCCCTCCATTCCGCTTGATCTACGTCTCGCCGGCTGTTCAGGTTCGGCATCCGTTGGGCCAACCGGGGTCCGATGGTGCCCACGCATTCGAAACCCGGTTTGAAACTCGGAAAACCTACGTCGTGCCAGAGCCTGCCAGTGCCCTTGCGCTGTGGCCGCAAGCATATGGTAGTTTGCCGATTGTAGACATTGTGGCCGAGTCTACCAGCGCTCCGGGGTCAGGTCAAGCACCCCCACCGACTCCGACCGGCCGGAGTGGAGAGGTCCCAAAAGCGCGGCTCGCGCCCACTCAAGGACCCGCCGAACCTTGGCTCTGGGACCGCTTAGCGGAAGGACTCGACGCCGCCTTGGGAGTCAACCGCAAGGACGATTCGGCGGCTCATCCCTGGGCACCCCGGATCTCCTAGTCCGCTGGGTGTTGTAGGTGCGGCTGCCGTCGGAGATCGCGGGGCCGACTGAGCTCTACATCGCGATCCTGGTGCCAGGCATGACTGGAGCCGCCAATCGGTTGTTGCATGGTTGGGACAGATGGAGCAACGCTGGAACTGGCTCACCTACCAAGTCTCGGACCCCGCCAAAGGGGGCGATGGCGATGGCTCCCGACCGGTCGCCAGCTGCCCAACAATTCACCTCCCGCCCGGGCCTCTGAAGGCGCGACGACAGGACCTACTGGTGTAGTACCCTCGCACCGGTCAAGTAGATCCGTGAGGGCGGCCACCTAAGCGGCCCCCTGTAGAGGAGAGACAGTGAAGGCTAAGTTCGACGTCCGCCTCCGGCTGGAGGCGGCCTTGGCATTGGTCACCTTGTCCGTGGCGGTCATAACCCTCGCATGGCCGAGCTGGATCGAGATCGTATTTGGAGTCGACCCGGACCATGGAAGCGGCTCATTCGAGCGACTCCTGGTCGGGGGCGCGGCAGCTCTATGCCTCGTCAGCCTGCTGCTTGCACGCGGGCAATGGAAGCGATCGAGGTCAGAGATGGCGGCCAACAGCACCAGCGCCTAGGTGGGTCGTGGGGGGAGCACTCCGCCTCCTCCACCCTCTCCCGGCTCACTTCTGGGACGGTTCAGGACTCGGTGACCGGAGCCAGGGTCTCCCTTTCAATGCTGGAGTTGACCGCCGCCAATTGATCTCGGATCAGCCGGTCCAGCTCCCGGACCGCGGCTTCTGACTGCTTGAAGAGCTTGGCCGCCATCTCCTGTGCCTGTCGGGTGGGCGGAGCATCGGAGCGGTCCAGCGTCTGCTGCAGGGTGAACAGCCGTCCGTCGAGCCCAGCGGTCATCTCCATCTCATCCATCTCACCACGCCAGTCTGGTTGCGTCAGGACCTTCTCCATCCGCGATAGGTCCGAAATGACGCCTCTCACCTGAGCGCTCAGCTCCTCACTGCCGTCCTTCCTATCCTCCCAGCCACTCAGCCGGTCGCGAAGTTGTCGGCAGCGCCTGATGGCTGCATTGACGGCCAGCTGGTTGTCTCGAACCAGGAGCAGGAGCCGGTATTGACTCTCGTACTCCGCTTCGGACAGTTTGAGATTGGGGTCGGCAACCACTTCCAGCTCTGCACTCGCCACCTCCTTGCCACAGCGGAGCTCCACTCGATACCGCCCTGGGGGCACCCTGGGCCCGTCCAGGTCGCTCTGGTCGGCCAGGACCATCGTCCGCAGAACCTGGTTCTGCAATGAGACCCCTTGGGCGCGTAGGTTCCAGACAAATCGATGGAAGCCCCGTCCCACCTCGAGCACCGGTGGATTGAGGTCGTCCTCCTCCTTGGGCACCGCCGGTCCTGAGTCTCCAAGCTTGACTGGCCTTCGGCCCCTGAAGCGCCTCAGCTCCTCCCCCTCTTTCCCGAAAATCCGCAGTTCCAAGCGGTCCGGATCGGCAGAGTCGTCCAACCGGTATCGAATGACAACACCGTCTGGCGGGTTCTGGCCCGCATCCAACACCATAGCCCGCAATCCGCCTTCGGGTGCGCTCTCCACGGTCGCCAGAGCCCGCCCTCGATACTGCGTCGCTCGCTCGGTGGGAGCGGCCGGCTCCCCGGTGAAGTAGCGGTGAACTACCTGAGGAACCAACAGTTGGACCGACTCCTTCCCCGCGCCACCTGACCCCTGCCGCAAAAGCCGCGCATCGTCCAGGACCCAAAAGCCCCTGCCGTGGGTGGCCGCCACCAGCTCGCCGTGCTTTATGCCGAGGTCATAGATCGGCACTGGTGGCAGGTTCAACTGCAGCGACTGCCAGTGCTCACCATCGTCGAAGGAGCAGTAGGGCCCGTGCTCCGTACCGGCATACCAGCTTCCCGGCTGGCCGGGGTCGCAGCGCACCACTCGGACAAAGTCGCCCAGGGCAATCCCCTCTGTGACCAGCTTCCAGCTCTTGCCGGCATCGGTGGATCGATAGATGTAGGGAGCGCGGTCCTGGAGTCGGTATCGATGTGCCGACACCATCACCACCAGGGGGTCATGCTGGGACACCTCGATCCCAGATATCCAGGACCAATCGGGAAGGCCGGGCAACTGCAACTGCTCCCAGCTTTCTCCTGCGTCGCAGCTGCGATGGAGCAATCCGTCATCGGTCCCCACCCAGAGGACCAGGGCGTCGTGTGGCGACTCCGCGAGCACTGAGGCCGTGCAGTAGACCTCCGCCCCCGAGGTGTCCTTGGTGATCGGGCCACCCGAGGCGCGCAGCTTCTCGGGGTCGTTGTGGCTGAGATCCGGGCTAATCGCCTTCCAGCTCATCCCCTCGTCTCGACTCACAAAGACCCGCTCCCCGGCGGCGTACAGCACGGACGGGTCATGCCGGGAGACCACGATCGGGTAGGTCCAGGCGAAGCGATGCTTGAATGTTGCGGGATCCTCGGCGTAGGTCCACTCCGGCCAGATCGTGATCAGCCCCGTCTGACCCGACCCATGGTCGTATCGGAGCAGAGGCGCGCCCCCTCCACCGGCGCTGCCCACCGCTCCGGAATAGACGATGTTGTCGTCCCTGGGGTCAACGGCGATGTAGCCACTCTCGGAGTGCCCCACCTCCTCGCACTGGTCGCGGAGGATGGCCCCAAGCTTGGAGCGGCTGGGAACTCGGATCGCAGAGTTGTCCTGCTGGGTTCCCAGGACCCGGTAGGGAAACCTATCGTCGATGGCCATCTTGTAAAGGGCTGCGGTGGGCTGGTTGTAGATGGTGGAGAATGTCTCGGCACCGTTGAGGGAGACGCAGGCTCCCCCATCGTTCGCCTCGATCATCCGGCGGCAGTCCCTGGGGTCTATCCAGAGGTCGTGGTTGTCGCCGTGGGGCGTCCCCACCTGAACCCAGCTCCTGCCTCCGTCGGTGGAGCGAACGAAGTTGTAGTTCATCGCGTAGAGGGTCTCCGGGTCCTGAGGATCTGGAACTATGTGGCTGTAGTACCAGGGACGCCCCAGGAGGGAGCGGTCGTCCGAGATTCGGTCCCAGCTCTCCCCACCATCCTCGCTGCGAAAGAGGCCGCCCTCCTTCTCAGCTGCCTCGATGACCGCCCAGACCCGCTGGGGCCGGGTGGGGGCTGCGGCCACGCCCATCCGTCCCAGCAGCGCCTTGGGAAGTCCGGGGCGCTCGGTGAGGTCCTCCCAGCTGTCCCCACCATCGATGGACCGGAAAAGCCGGCTCCCCTTCCCACCGCTGCTGAAGTTCCACGGCTGCCTGACCGCTTCCCACAGGGTCGCGTACAGGAGGCGCGGGTTGGAGGGCGCCATCCAGAGGTCGGCTGCGCCCACGTTGGGGCCTCCGGAGAGCACCTTCTCCCAGCTCCCACCACCATCTTTGGACCGGTATATGCCGCGCGCCTCCGACGGGCCGAAGATGTCTCCCAACGCCGCGACGTATACCAAGTCCGGGTCGCGCGGCGAGACCCGGACCCGAGATATCTGCAGAGTCTCGCGCAGGCCGCGGTGCTTCCAGCTTCGACCCCCGTCGGTCGATCTGTAGATCCCATCACCCTGGATCACGTCGTTGCGAGGGCACGCTTCACCGGTGCCCACATAGATCACCTGGGGATCGGAGGTGGCCACTGCCAAAGCTCCCACCGACACCGAATTCAGCTGCCCATCGCTGATGTTTCTCCAGCTGTTGCCGGCGTCGTTGGTCTTCCAGACCCCTCCCCCACAGGATCCGAAGTAGAAGACGGCCGGCTCCCGGGGGTCTCCCGCGACGGCCACCGATCGGCCCCCTCGAGGTGGACCGATGAACCGCCAGCCGAAGGCGCCGCCAAGGTCATCCACATCCGGCATCACGTTTCCCCCAGCCCAGAGGCCGCCCGTGGCCCATCTGGCAGACCGCAAGATTCACGATCCATGTTAGCGAGCGATCGGCGGGAGCCTCAGCCCCCCGGCTGCCAGACGCAGGGCCGCGGCGCGGCCGATCCCCCGCCCGGCTCCAGTGACGACAGCCACCCTTCCGCCCAGCTCCAGGTCCAAGCGGTTCACCTCCTCGCCGAGCCCCCTCTGACTCGGTCGTGCGTACGACTGGGACGGTGCCCACACAGATCAGTGCGGCTCCGGCGGCGGAGCTCGAGGATTGGAAGACTGACTCGACCAAATGGAGGTCCTACCCGGCGCCATCGGCGATTGGGCCGCGGACGATGTCAACAGCTGGGCTTGCTCAATTTGAGCCAACCTCTGCGGTCTTAGGGACGCTGCCCAGCCGAAGGTTCAGGGCCTAGCTCGAAGACAGACTGCCCCCATGCCGGGCAAAGGCCGCGAGTGCCCTGTCCACCGGGATCGCGTGCAGGATGTGGTCGTCTCGGCCGGTGGTGGTGTCAGCCATGAAGAGGGCATTGCCAACCGCCTCCTCAACGCACTCGATGGCGGCGGTGAAGATCGGGTCGAAGGAGCTCGCCGTATGCCAGTAGGCCCCGTCCAAGAGGGTACGCACCTTGAGCTCGCCTCCCGGCACCTCCCTGGGGACGCGCGTTGCGGTGGAGAAGGCCAGGACCAGCTCGCCGGACCCGTTGGCTCCCACAGAGCCGCAGCGCACCAGCCCCATGCCACCCCGCGCGGCCAGTCGGCGAAGTTGGTGTGGGAGCATGGGAGCGTCGGTGGCCACGATCACGATGCAGGATCCGCTGGTATGCACACCGGGCAGCAGGTCGGTGATCTCGCGGCCCAGAGGCACCCCGCCCAGCACCAGGTCAGGTCGGGCCCCGAAGTTCGTGGAGACCAGGGCTCCCACGGTGTATCCCCCCTGGGCCGGTGGAAGTTGGCGAGATGCGGTGCCGATCCCTCCTTTGAAGTCAAAGCACTGGAGGCCGGTCGCGGCCCCCACGCACCCCTCCTCCACCTCGAAGTTTCCGAGCGCGCTCTCGAGCGCCCGCTGGACATGCGCTCTGGTCACTGGAAAAGCTCTGGCGTCGTTCAGATAGGAGTCATCGCATTCGGTGACAACTGGCATGATCACATCTTCAACGCCCTGGATCTCATCTCGGTCGGCGATCCAGCGCGCGGTGGCGTCATAGGCTGCGCCGATGGCCAGGCTGGAGGTCAGGACGATCGGGCTGTGCAGGACCCCCCACTCGTTGATCTGGTTGATGCCGATCAGCTCGCCGTAGCCGTTGACGATCGAGGTCGCGGCGTAGACCCGATCGCGCCAGGGACTCCCCTGGTGGGGCCAGATGACGGTAACCCCAGTCCTGATGGCTTGGCTGTGGGCATCCTCCGAGAGGGTGAGGTGTCCGACCGAGACCCCTTCGACATCGCAGATGGTGTTTCTTTCCCCGGGGGCAAAGCGGCCGATGCGGATCCCGTAATCGCGGATCCGACGCCGTTCTGCCGTCACCCGGTCATCCTGGCGCCCAGACCGGGGTGCGCCCGACCGCCTTGAGGTACTCGGAGCCGAGTCGATTGAGCCGTTCGTGGGCCCCGTCCATCCAGGTGACGTCGGCGGGCAGGAAGCGCTTCGGCACCTTGGCCACGATGGTGTAGTTGGGATCGACCACGTTGGCGATCCTGGAACGCGCCGCCTGCGAGACCAGCTGGTAGCTATCCATCAAAGACAGCCCCAAGGACTCCGAGACCCAGCGCACCAGCTGAGAGTGCGAGATTCGAAATGCGTCCTCCAGAGGACGGCAGGAGCCGGCGACCATAAGGGCCTCGTCGCTCTCCAACCGCGGCCACTCGCAGAACACCCCCTTGATCACCTCCACCGCCAGCACGGTGTTCATCGCCCCCTCGACCGCAGCTCCGCAGGTCTCGCCCTCCCCCATGGTGTAGTGACCGTCACCCAATGAGAAGAGGGCCCCTGGTACGTTCACCCCAAGATAGAGGGTTACCCCTGCGCGCACCTCCGGGGAGTCCATGTTGCCGCCGAAGGCGTCGGGCACCAGGACGTTCCGCGCCTCGAATGCTGCCGGCGCCACCCCGATCGTGCCGTGAAACGGCTGGAGGGGAAAGCGCATCTGAAAGTCGGAGTCGAGCGCCTGAAACATGACCTCCTGCTCCGCCTCCAGCACCCGGTAGAGCCAGGTCCGCTCCGGCAGGGGCTCCTGCAGGGATGCGGTGATCCTGGTGGAGGAGAGAGAGCCGAACAGGGACACCGTGGTGCTGACCGCCCAGTCGCGGGCGGGCTCGACATCGATCAGGTGAATGGCAAGGGTGTCCCCGACCTCGGCTCCCTCGACAAAGAACGGACCGGTCTGGGGGTTTATGAAGGGGAATTCAATCGATTTGGCGGGCAGATCCTCAATGCCGCGGATTCGCCCAGCGAAGCAGTCCTCGGTGTACAGCTCGAGGATCTCCCCGGGGCGGACGCTATGGACCGGATCCACCCCACCGAAGGTCCATGCGTACTGATCCGGGGAGGGGCGGAATTGTCGCACCGTGAGGCTGGAGTTGCCGGGCAGAGCGCGCTCCTCCATGGCCATCTCCGCTCCCCTAGCTCACGGCCGGAAGTGGCTGCTCGGGGTCGTAGGGATCTGGGATATCCGACTGGACCCAGTAGCGCCCGGGGCGCCGGGCCACGAAGGCGACATAGTAGATGATGGCGACCCCGAAGATCACCACCACGGTGATGAGGTCGGAGATTGTCTGCTGGGTGAGCACCACAATCGATCCCCCGAGGGCGATGATCGGCGGGATCGGCCAGAGCGGCATCCGCGAGGGTCGAGCCAGCCCCTTCTGCTTGATCCTGCTGACCAGAGCTGAGATGGCGATGAGGCCGTAGAGAACCACCAGCAGAACGGCGGTGAAGGTGACCACCGTGACCAGGCTGGACTGGAAGCAGAGGATGCTGGCCAGGATCCCAACGATCAGGGTCGCAACCCAGGGGGTCCCCTGGGTCTTTCCGACCTTCCCGATCCAAGAGCTCACCGGCTCCGGCCACGCCCGGTCCCGTCCGCTGGCCCAGACGATCCTGGAGAACTGCAGAGTGATCGCGATCGAGGCGTTGAAGATCGCCAGCAGGGCTCCGATCGTGATGAGGGTCTGGAAGCCCGAGCCGAACGCCTTGCCGGCCACGTAGGTGAGCGGTGTACCGGAGTGAAGCAGGCCGGAGATCGTCGGGGCCGCGAAGATGATCGCCACGAACGGAATCAGCTCGAAGACTATCCCGACCAGGGCAGCTGTCACCACCGCTCGGCCGACCTCCTTCGCGGAGCCCAGCACCTCCTCGGCGAAGTTGATGCCACTGTCGTAGCCGTTCACCGAAAAGAGCGAGGTCGCGATAGCAGCCACGATCGCCCCGCCAGCAATCGGCAGAAGCAACCCGTGACTGTTCAGCGCCTTGGGGTGGGTGAGAATCGACAGTGGCTGGTGCAGGTGGGTGAAACCTGCCACCGCGATCGCGGTGACCACCAACAGTTCGATCGCAAGAAAGACGGCGGTCAGCCAGGAGTTGAAGCGGATCTTGAGAAGGCAGATCGCAGTCACCAGCAGCATCCCGCCCCCGGAGATCAGGTTCTCAGGCACAGAGGGTGCCAGTGAGTGCACGTAGGTCCCGATGCCGATGGCGACGCTGGCCGGCAGGAAGACCGCCTGCCCCATGTAGTCGACCATCGCGATGAACCCCATCGGGCGGCCGAGAACCCTGGTGACTATGGAGAACAGCCCTCCGGCCACCGGGAACATCGAACCCAGCTCACCCATGCAGAAGGCGACGTTGACGGCGATGAAGCAGCCCAACAGGAATGCGATCGGAGAGCCGGTGCCGGCAACCGCGATGACCGCGGTCGCCACCACCAAGAGCGACGCCGTGGGTGTGATGTCGGAGAGGATCAACGATATGTGTCCCAGCGGGGACACGCTCCGATGCAGCTCCTGCTTGTAGCCGAGACCCTCCGACGAGTCGGCCGGGTGCTCCATGGGGCTCTCCTCCTGAACTGAGTCTCTTGGCCGGTGGCCCGCTCGACGAGACTCCCCGACGGCGGTCGGCGGGTGAGCTGTGCGCTCGGTCAACCGGCTTGCTTTGGACCGCAATCCTGGGACGTTGCTGAGTCCGTGTCAACTAGCAATTTGTAAGAGAGGTGGGAGTGAATTTAACATCTTGTCTGGCGCTCATCCGAGATGCTGTGGTGACGGTCCAATTGGGCCAGGGCGGTCAGCGAACACCTCCCTGATCGCCGGATGCAGCCCGGCGAGACCGAGGGCCGGCGCCTGCTGGTGGTGGTCGCCCCCAGTTGCCGAGCCGTTTCCGGAGGGGCCAGGTGAATGAGTCGTC
>DAHVDN010000032.1 GCA_027313505.1 Candidatus Dormiibacterota bacterium | reverse complement strand
GATCAAGCCGGCCCCGGCGCTGGGAGCAGCCGCACCTCGTCGCCCCCGCTGGTCGGCTCCAGGTGACACGATGATGGGGTGGATGCACATGCACCACAGGATCGTCGCAACCGGGTGTGGTCGCCAGCGCTGCGCCACCAATGCTCGTCGACCGGACCGACACCCCGCCGCCTCCTCCGGCATGACCACCCATGAGGTGCAGACCTCTGGACGTGTCGGTCACGCGGCGCTCTCGGACTGGATAGATAGTCTCAGCAAGCTGAACAAAGTCCTGGGCTAGGTCTCTAACGGGTCATCGGCTCTTCGTCAATGGCGACCAAAAGGCGACTTATCCCCGCTTTCAAGATCACTCGGCCCGGTTTCCTAAACCGCGTGTCGGAGGTTCAAGTCCTTCCGGGGGCACCACCAAAACGAGATCAAAGGTGGTCTCATTGGGAGGACTTTCAACCACGAGATCCGCGCTTGGGAATATTTTGGGAATCAAATCGTGCTAGGCAACCTTCCTGCGCGGCCACCTGGAGGCACGAGGAAAGGACGTCTGGCGGGCCAAGATCTTCCTTGGCCGCGACGATGCGACAGGTCGGCAGAGCTATCTCACTCGGACGATCCACGGCACCAAGTGACAGGCCGAAACTGTCCTCAACTAGCTCATCGTCGAATCTGGCCAAGGCTCTAACGTCGACACCGAAGCGACAGTCACGAACCTCGCTCAGCGCTGGATGGTCCTGGCTGGCGACCGCCTGTCCCCTACCACCTCAAATGAGTACCGGAGACTCCTCGATCGCCAGATCCTCCCGAGCCTTGGTATTCGCAAAGTCCCCACCCTCCGGGCAGCTGACCTTGATGTCTTCTACTCAAACCTCTTTCGACAAGGCGGGGATGGCGGCAGCGCCCAGAGCGGCCCACCCACCCACGCGCTTATCCGACGGCTCCTCAGTCAGGCCGTCAAGTGGGGCTGGTGCGCTGCCAACCCAGCCGCCAACGCTAGCCGGCCAAAGGTCCGGCACCACGAGGTGCACCTGCCTACTCCAGAACAGGTCGTCGCCCTCCCCAAGGTAGCTACGGACCGTGATCCAGATCTCGGATGCTGTCTCCGGCTGCCTGCCGTCACTGGCGCTCGGCGGGGCGAGCTGTGTGCACTGAAGTGGAGCGACGTCGATCTCGACGCCGGACTCCTTGCTATCTCACGATCCATCGTCGATGGCCGCTCCGACTCCCTCATAGAGAAGGGCACCAAGACCCATTCGAGCCGCGAGATCACCCTCGACCAAGGAACCAAGGCTGCCCTCGCCAAGCAGCTCTCCCGTCACGTCGAACGGGCGGCCGCATGTCATGTCTCGCTCCCCACGTCAGCCTTCGTGTTCTCCGACTCGCCGGACGGGATCACCCCATGGCGCCCAGGGCGGGTGACCCTCGCCGTTGTCCGCCTCTGCCAGAGAGTTGGTGTCGCTGACGTCCGCCTTCACGATCTGCGTCACTTCGC
This sequence comes from Candidatus Dormiibacterota bacterium, assembly GCA_027313505.1. Classification (GTDB taxonomy): domain Bacteria; phylum Chloroflexota; class Dormibacteria; order Aeolococcales; family Bog-877; genus AG-12. Next base: position 34,808 of record DAHVDN010000032.1, on the reverse strand, counting down.
GGCTACCCGAATGCTGGTGGCCGGAGTCCCCGTCAGGACGGTCTCCGGTCGGCTCGGCCATGCCAACGCAGCCACCACACTGAACGTCTACGCCCACTTCGTGGAGACCTCGGACGCCGAGGCAGCCGAGGTGCTCAGCGACCTCCTATCGGATCCAAAGCCGGGGAACTAGGATGTCTTCCCGTGGAGAACGATGACCGCCTCACGATCGGCACCATGGTTCTGACCCCCGGCCACTACTGGCTGGACAACCCTGACGAAGTCGCTGACGCTCAGGAGCGGATCGAGGCCAACCAATTCGAGATTGCCGGGAGGCGCGCCCTACCGAAGAGGCCGTCCCATTCCAGCCACCGCCCAAGCGACTCACCCTCACAGTCGGGGAGGCTGCGGCCACGCTTGGGGTGAGCAGGGCATCTGCCTACGAGGCCGTTCGGCGCGGCCAGATTCCTCACATACGGATTGGAAACCGCATCCTCGTCCCCAGGTCGAAGTTGGAAAGGATGCTCGACAACGGCGACTCGCCAACCGCCGACCGGTCCTGGACAGGCCCAGCGTAATAACCTCCATCAGACGCCACCCTTATTGGAGGTTGTACGCTAAACTCCAATAAGGAGATTCCATGGCGAAGATTTTGAAGCGCCGCTGGAGGAGTGACCTCGGCGGCTCGGGGCGTCCCAGACGGGACAGTCGCTCCTGCGAGTACGAAGTCTACGTTCCCGACCCTCTGCTCGGTCGGCAGTTCACGCTCGACGGGGACGTTACCGCTGACATCGCCGATGCCGAAGCTGCAATCGCCCGATTGAACGCCGCAGCTAACGCGCTGGTTGACACCGAGGCGCTGGCGCGCATCCTGCTCCGAGCCGAGGCGGTTGCCTCGTCTCGCATTGAGGGTCTTGTGATCGGGGCGAGACGTCTGCTCCACGCCGAGGCCGTCCGCTCCCTCCACGAACCGTCCTCGGACGTAACTGCCACCGAAGTGCTCGGCAATATCGACGCCCTGATCTACGGCGTCGAGCGGGTTGGACTTGGTGACCAGATCACGGTGGACCTGCTTCTGGGGGTCCACCAACGCCTTCTCGCCGGGACCCGATTCGATTCATACGGAGGGCGTTTCCGCGAGGTTCAGAACTGGATCGGGGGCAGCGACTACAACCCGTGTTCGGCAGCGTTCGTTCCCCCTCCCCACGAGGAGGTACCAGAGCTGGTGTCGGACCTCTGTGCGTTCTGCAACACCGACGACCTTCCCGCCGTTGCGCAAGCCGCGATCGCCCACGCGCAGTTCGAGACGATCCACCCGTTCGTGGACGGTAACGGTCGGACGGGACGTGCCCTCATCCATCTCGTGCTTCGTCGTCGAGGGCTGGCACCCCGGGTTCTGCCGCCCGTCTCTCTCGTCCTCGCGACACGGATACGAACCTACATCGACGGGCTCACTCAGTTCCGCCACGTCGGGTCCCCGACCTCAGCAAAGGCGACCCAAGGGCTCAACACCTGGGTCGCTCGCTTCTCCGGTGCTTGCACCAGTGCTGCGGCCGACGCCACAGCCTTCGAAGAGCGTGCCTCACAACTGGAGACGGATTGGCGCCAACGGCTGGGTACGATTCGTGCGAAGTCAGCAACCGACGTCTTGCTGCACGGCCTACCAAGCGCCCCGATCCTCACCGTGGACAGCGCAGCGACGCTCATAGGGCGCACCTTCAAACCGGCGGACGGCGCCATCCAACGCTTGGTCAAGGTGGACATACTGCGGCAAATCTCCATCGGTCGGCGCAATCGCGCCTTCGAAGCCCCCGACGTCATCGAGGCGTTCACCGCCTTGGAGCGCCAGCTTGCCAGCGACACGGGCGACACCCGTACTTCGAAACCTGCCAGAAGAATCCCGCAGCGAAGGCGGTAACGAGTAGGACCCCCCGGGCAACCTCTTCGGCACTGGCCGCTGCCGCTGCGAGCCTTCGATGGAACTCCTGATCGGGATCGTAGAGCGGGATCGGGATCTGGAAGACGTACTTATGAAAGTGCCGAGGTCCAAACGGGCCAGGAGACTGCAGTGGCCGGACGAGCCTCGTGGCGACCTTGCTGTTTAAGACGGCTTCTAGCTACTGCGCCTCTGCCAACGTGAGAGTGACGCTCCGGTACGGTTGCTCTCGATCACGGCTTTGGGTTCAGACACGATGGCCGCCGTCAACGTCGTCCCCGAAGCGCTGTAGACGATGCGGATAGGTGGGACTGGGAACTGACCGGTGAGCTTGTTCTGGTAGTTCAGCCATGCGCTCAAAGTCGCGGAGGTGGTTGCCGATCGGTGCTGGCGCCACAATTTCTCGCCCTCTCGCCACCAAGTCGCGAGTCTTGGCGAGGAGTCTATCCGCGGGTCCTGTCCGCTGAGCAGTGCACCGTCGAGGACCGGCAGCACCACCAGTTCTGGTGCCAAAAGACGGTAGGGCAGTACGGTGCTTCCGAGGTGGAGCTTGAAGACGAACTGCGACTCGATCGTCGCCGGGCCCCGATCCGGGAGGACGCGCGACGGCGGCCTCTCCAGCTTCGACCGGTGGCTCCGGACCCGTCGCAGGCCGCTGGCAAGCCCCAGTTGGCTTGGGTCAGGGGCCTCCTCCACCACGTGGAGCACCCGCGGAACAACGGTCGCGCCCTGGGTGAAGCGGCTGTGATATGGGGATGCTGCGCCTCCTTGCGCCTCTCTGCGGACCCCCCGAGTCAGGGAGAGGTACTCGCTGGCGGCAGCCCACGAGGCTGCGTGCGCCGCTGGAAGCCTGCCGGTCCACCGTCCAAAGGCACTCGGTAGAGCCCCGCGCTTGGCGGTCGGTCTTCCGGCCGAAGACCACGAACGAGGGCACCGGGAAGAGCGCGGGCTTGATGCCCTCGCAATCCCATGGCTCGTCGAACGCCACGCCGAACTCGGGCCCGTACTTTCCCTCCCGGAAGCCAGCATAGGCAAGTCGGCTGAGAACCGCCAGGGGCATCACAAAGCCGAACCGGCCACCGGGGCGGAGGTACAGCTCGATCGACCGGACGGCGAAGTAAGCGGAGAGATCCTGATGGGTCGCTGCCTTCTCCCCTGCCCACAGGCCGCGGGCGGATGCCGGGGCCCGAAAGATCCTCCGCATCTCCTCTGTCAGTTGCGGTAGGCAAGCCATGGCGGCTTCCCCACCAGCACGTCTACCTGCGCCTCCTCGCGGTGCAGCCACAACGGCCCGGCAAGGTTGCGCGCGTAGTACCCCCAAATGTGGTCGCGTTGGTGGTCGTGAAGGTCGCACAGCAGAGCGAACGTGCCCTCTAGAACTGCAGTGTCATCAGCCGCGAGCCTCTGGCACGCTAAGAGAGTACGCACCGCGGGTCGGGCGCCCCCTCACTCCCTGCGCACCGCGAGATCGGCTAGCTCCCTAACCAGGCGGTCAAACCTGCCCGGGTCCGCAAGCACCGAGGCTAGGAAGACGAGCTCGTCGGTGAACAGCCCGCGATCGTCATCGGTGTGGAGGATAAGGCGGTCGTCGCGCTGGGCACGTTGGTAGGTCTGCCACTGGACGCTATCGCCGACGTAGACCGGCACCGTGAGCTCACCTCTCTCACGCCGCAGCCGGGATGGCCCGATGGCGAGCAGGTGTGTCACGCGGGCGAGAATCACCGCGACTGGGTGCACGTCCACCCCGAACACCGCCCCGGTCACCCCGGCGAGCGCTTTGGCGTTGCCCACCCCGGTGGGGTCCGCGGCCGCGAGGTACCGCCGGACTGCATGAAACAGGAATGTGCCCGACCCGCAGACGGGGTCGGGCACCAGGTGATGCTGCGGGTGAGCCACGAGTTCCCAGACCATCAGGTCGGCAAGCCGGTCGGGTGTGTAGTACTCGCCGAGCTGATGGCGCTGCCGCTCGTCGATGACGCTCTCGTACAGGTGCTTGAGAACGTCGTGCTCGACCGCGCTCCAGTCGAAGCGTTCTAGCCGACGGGCCAGGGTCGCTACGAACGCCTCCCCGCCGGGAGCGCCCAGAACCCAGTCGAAGAAGTCGGTGTCGGCGACGCCGTGTATACCCACATCGGCGAATCGCCGGCCGGTCACCAGGGCCGATGGCGGAATCGACCCCGGGACTAGACCCACCGCGGCGTCGGCCATGCCTTCGGCCGTAAGCACCAGGTAGGTGTGCTCTACGAAGGGGGCATCGTCATCGGTAAAGTAGGCCCCGAAGGCGGTGGTGAGGAGGCAGGCCCAGAGCCTCCGCTTGAGACGCGGTTCGGGGCTCGTCAGGTCTGCTTCCCAGTGGTCTCGCAGGGTCGCTCTCTCCAGCGCCTGGCCAGGACTATCGGCGCCGATCCGCCGGTCGATCTCGCGCGGCGTGGGTTTGATCGCCTCCTGGGTGGCCAGGATCGCCTCCAGCCAGACACATAGCGCCGCAGGCTCTGGCTGCAGTGGGTTGACTTCATGCCGGGTGACCTCTTCAAGCTCGCCGGCTGGCCCGCGGCGGTAGCAGCGCCAGTCCGCGCCGTCGGTCAGAACCCCCACGCACCTCTGACCGATGACCGAGCAGCTAAGTCCTGGCCGACACGTACCCTGCGAGTTGAGCTCTCGCTTCGGCCAGTACCGTGCCGTTCCGAAGGTCCTTCGTCACCTCGATCACCGTGAGTCCGGCCTCAACGTCGATCCGTCGGCGGTCACCGACCTAGGCCTCCAGTTGCACCCGTAGGTCGTCCGCTGAGAGGTTGAGGCCACCGTACAGCAGGAGGTCGCGGACGCCCCCTTGGATATCGGCCCCAGTGCGAGTCGCGGTGCGATTGGCGAGCTCGCCCAAGAGGGCGTTCAGGTCGAAGGCGCCTGCCGTCACCGCCTCAGTATCGTCCAGTACCCTCATGGGTGTCTCCGCTCCCCATCATCGCCCCGGATCACGTACGCTGGCCGGGCCGATCGGGGCTGTGTGAGGCGGCTCAGCCCTTCTCTGGCTAGCTGCGCTCCCTCGAAGCCTCCAGCCTCCCGCCGTGAGTCGTTGGCACCCCCGTTGGGGCATGCTCCTCCTCCAAGTCAGCCGTGGGGCCGGGACCGGATGGGCGCGGTCAAAGCTTGCCCTCAGCGGGTGCGGCCGATCGCCGACCCAAACCCCACCAAAAAGCTCATCAAGAGGGGCGCCGGGTCCGCCTCCGAGTGTGGCCGCGCCACATCCACGAACTCGCCTGCCAGTCCGTCAAACGCCACCGCGTCGAGCGGATCGGCCCCTCGCACCCCGGCGAAGAAGTCGTAGGATGGGCGCGTGGCCGAGATGACGCCGGAGCGGATGGCGCAGATATCCGCTCGCTGGGAGGACGAGGACGCCTTCAGCCTTGCAGCCCTGGCGCGCGACAGCTCCCAAGCCCCCCCGGAGCCGGGGTCCCAAAGCGCACGGGACAGCTCCCCAGCGCTCCAGGCCGGGAGCTCCGCCGAGGAGCGCCCCCAAGTGCAGGCCGAGGGCTGAATCCATGCCGATGTACCCGAATCTGTGCCTCTCCTGCAAGCGGGCGGGGTTCGATGGCGGCGACGTTGACCCGCCTCCGACCGTCTGTGAGGCGTTCCCTGACGGGGTGCCGAGAGCAATTCTCCGGAACGAGCTGGACCATCACTACCCGGTCGAGGGCGACCACGGGTTCATGTTTGTTCTCAACCCAGAGCGAGAGTCCTTCTATGAGGCGTGGAAGGAGTGGGTGGTGCTGCTCAAGCGCGGGATACAGCCTTTCGGAGCCGTACCCCCGACCATCGCCGGCCAAGAGCTGCAGCGCTACTTGAACGGAGAGGTGACGTTACCCCAGTTGGCCGATACTTGGGCAAACCGGCACTGGAACCCCGTCCCAGCCCCTAGAACGGTGCAAGGAATGGCCAAGGACGAGAACGCTGAGCAGTTGCTTATGCAGCCGGGCACATGGAACGAGGTTCTCTCCATGCACCTCGATGGCCTCTTGACCAAGGACGAGTACGACTTCATCTCGAAGGCGGCTTGGGACAAGGGGCAAGAGCGCAGTGGCCGCGCCTAACAGGTTCGTTTGGACGGCAGAGGACCTGCCCAAGGTTCGGTTCTTCCAGTCGCTTGAGGAGATGCGCGCCTACGACGCGCTCCACCGAGAAGACGACAACGAGGACCCGGACCCGGAGCAAGCGACGGTCTCCGAGCCGTAACAAGGGCCGTTCACGCCAGTCGCAGCGCCCACTGGGAACCTCCGACGGTGCTATAGGACGCGGAATCGCCGGGCCTTGCTTCACACGCGTCGGGGGAAGTGAGGCAAACTGAGCGCGCGGACGTGAGCGCCGAGCGGCTGCCCGAGATGGGCGCAGTGACCGCGGTTGGTTCCAAGGGTGACAGTTACGACAATGCTCTAGCCGAATCTTTCGGCGGTCTCTACAAGACTGAGCTAATCCGCAAGGATGGCCCTTGGAGCGGGCTCGAGGACGTGGAACATGCCACCCTCGACTACGTCGACTGGTTCAACCAACACCGACTCCACGGTGAGCTGGACATGGTTCCACCCGCAGAGTTCGAAGCTGCCCATTACCATGAGGAGGCTCCAGCTCAGCTGGTTGTTTCACGCTAACCCGAGTCTCTACAGAACCCGAGGCGGTTCAGCGTGCACCGCCTCGGGTTCTGTAGAGACTTTCAGCATCGGCCCCCATCCCACGCTTGGATATTGGACGCTCAGCTGGCTCATCTTGAGGCTTCGAGCGGCAAGCAGCCTCTTGGAAACGGTATCCAACGGCGAGGCCACAGGTCCTCGACCCGGACCAGCTTTCAACAACGGCGGCAATGCTGTGGTTAGATACCTCTCGCTGGCGCAGGGCTCAGCGCCGTTCGCGACCAGAGGCCCACACTTTGACGACCCGCCGCTCAGGTGACTGACCATCCCAGGGACACCATCCATACCGGGCCCGTGGCTGGAAATGGTGGTTCCACGAGGGCTCGCGTTCCGCAAACCCCGAGGTCCATCCCACCATGGTTTTCCAGCCTTCTGTTCATCGCCGCAGCCGCCCCTGCTGTGGCGTTCGGAATCGGCGGCATTCCTCACACTGCGCGAGCTGGCCTGGCCGCCGGAGGATTGTCCAGCCTGGCTGTAGTCGCGGCCAGTTTGGTGGCGGGCCACGCCCCCTATTCCCAGGGGCTCCAGGGGACCGTCCCCTTCATCTACCCGCCGGGAATGGTGGCCTTTATCCTCGCGCCGCTATTCGCTGGCAAAGCCCACTATGTCTTGGCCTTCGCTGTCGAAATGGTGGTGCTCATCCTGGTCGCTGTTCCTTTGGTGGAGAGCTACCGGAAGCGGATAGCGCCGGGGCAACAGGCACTTGGGTGGTCCCTGCTCGCTGTACTGGGAGCGGTTGGGCCACTAACGCTTTATCGGGCCGACCCGGCCATCGGCCTTCTCTTGGTGGCCGCCGCGATCGCTTGGCGCCAAGGCAACCTGACCGGCAGCTTTTTGCTGGTCTTCGCCGCAGGGCTGATTAAGGACTACGCTTGGGTGGAGTTGTTGCCCTTGGCGGCAACCCAGCTAAAAACGGCTATCAATCTCGCCAGGCCGTGGCCCGCGAGGTTGTGGGAAGCGCTCCGTCCGCCCCTCCTTGGTTTCCTTCCGACCGGAGCCCTCCTGGTCGGCGTGGATATCTGGTCTTCGGGGGGATTGCTCCGATCCCAATTGCACAACTTTGATCGCGGGTTGGAGATAGAGAGCGTTCCAGCGACCCTCGGAATGCTCCTCACCCATCTAAAAGGGTTGATAGTGACCCGCGGGGCGCTCGGTTCGATGCAAATCAGCGGGCAGGGCCTCCATCCAGCACTCCTGGCCACAACGTTCGCGGCACTGGGAGTCCTGCTGTTGATGCTAATCGCCGGGCTGTGCCTGACCGGACCCATTTCCCCGGGCGTGGCTTTCGCCGCGACCCTAGGGGTTGCTATCATCGCCACCCCGGTCCTCTCGCCGCAGTACTTTGATGCCCTCCTGCCCTGCCTGTGCCTAGCTGCCGCTGAGCTTGGCGGATTAGTTGGCCCCTATTTGCTGTGGGGCAGCGTCAGCTTGGGTCTGCTCACTCAGCTCGAGTTTCCCTACCTCTGGACCTCGGTTTTGCACCTCTCCCCACTGGGACTGTTGGCTCTGGCGGCGCGCAACCTCCTGCTCATCACGGTGGTGATTGCACTGTTGGTGATCGGGGTCCTCCGGCGGCGATATGCCCCAACCACCGCCGGAGGACTGGGGGAGCCGGTTCCTCGCGGCGGCGCCACGGAGGGTTGACCCTCCAGGTCGCCACTTTGAGGATTCCCGGGCCCCACGCTCGAACGCGGTCCGAACTTCAACTCGGTCGCCGTTGACGTAGAGGGTCAGCAGACTAGGGCTGAGTTCGTAGCTCCCCGTGTCCGAGCAGCGCTGGGTCTGCTTTGAGCCGTTTCAGGGGATCGGTCACGCTGCTGCGCTCGATGAGCCCCCGCATAAGGAGCGTGAGTTCGCTGCCGGCGACGAAGATCACACGCCCCGGTTGGACCCCATCCAGCCGCGGCGCCTCCTTGGCCGCAGCGACCAGTCGGGCTGTGGTTTCATCCATTGAATACTCGAAAACGGCCGGGGGGAACCACACCTCGATGCCGAGCCCGCACGCGATCTCGGCCACAGCGGTCATCCGGTCGACCTGACTGCCCACGATACGCACTGGGTGGGCATGCAGGTCGTCTCGGACAACTTCAAGCTCGCGGCGCACTACCGCCATGTCGAGTGCGGGCGGACGCGTAGAGATCGCATATCCCGGGCCGCGGAAGACAGGCCCGGTGTCGTAGTGGACTCCTTGGTGTTGCATGGCGCTCCCACCCCCGCCGAGTTGAAAGCCTTCCACTACCATAGGGTGGCCACAGCGGTGCTGGGTTCTTTCATTCTAGCCAGGGGGTCTACGAGCCCCGGAGCGGCTCACGTCGCTCTAGGAGGGCATGGATTGGTGCCCTTGCGTTCTTAGACCGACTCGGAGGCCCTCGATACTGGGATTCGGAGGCGACCGCTCACCACCCTCGCCTTCCCCAAGGGAGAGCAATTTGTCTGACTATCAGTGCGAAACTCCGGACGGCCAGCCCCGCGCTCGAGCGCTGGGCATTCCTCTGGAAGGTATCCCTGGTCCCCTGAATGCCATCACCGATGTCCCGAGGTTCGAGGTCGGTTACTCCACTCTGATTTCCGGAACCGATGTCCGCACCGGCGTGACCGCACTTCATCCACGGGGTCGCACCGGTGCGGGAGACCCCGTGGCGGCCGGATTCCACTCCCAAAACGGCAACGGGGAGATGACTGGGGTCTCCTGGATTTCGGAGTCAGGGACTTTCTCGGGCCCGATCGCCTTGACCAACACTCACTCTGTGGGCGTCGCCCATGCGGGGATCGTCGAGTGGACGATACGACATCACCCGGAATTGGCTTCGCGGTGGCTATTGCCTATCGCGGCGGAAACCTGGGACGGCTACCTCAACGATGCAAATGGACACCACGTGAGTGAGCAGGACGTGATTGACGCATTGGAGAACGCCAGGGGCGGACCTCTCGCGGAGGGCTCGGTGGGAGGTGGTACGGGGATGACCTGCTATCAATTCAAAGGCGGATCGGGAACCGCCTCCCGACTGGTGGCGTACCAAAATGCCACGTATACGGTCGGCGTCTTCGTGCAGGCCAACTTCGGTAGGCGACCCGAGCTGGTCGTGTCCGGGGTTCCTGTGGGGCGAGACCTCGGAGAGGACAACCCCATGGACGCCTACTTCCAACTTCCGGCAGGCGCGGGTTCTGCAATCGCCGTGGTGGCCACTGACGCTCCATTGCTCCCCCACCAATGCAGCGCGCTAGCAAGGAGAGTCACCCTCGGGCTGGGCCGCACCGGCACCACCGGCTCCCACTTTTCGGGCGACCTGTTCCTCGCTCTCTCTACCGGAAACCCGGGCGCCTTCGGCAGAGTTGGGGGCTCGGCCAACTCTTCTGCTATTCGCGACCTTCGGACCTTGAGCTTCGTCCCCTGGGACCAGATTGATCCGCTTTGCGCGGCAGTGGTGCAGGCCACCGAGGAATCCGTCATCAACAGCTTGGTGGTCAACGAGGAAATGGTCGGTCGTGAGGGCCATCGGTGTCCCGCACTGCCCAGATCCCAGCTCGAATCCCTGCTGGCACAGCGCCTGCATGGTGGGGCAAGCCGTTAGCTACCGTACTGGCCGAGGACGAATGCTGGGGCCGTTGAGCCCTCCGAACCTATGCCCGGGGGATCGTTCTCCCCGAAGCTTCGTCCCTAGGGGGAAGGGTCTCAATGCGCTCTCCGCTGTTGTTTGCTGTCAGACCTGCTCGGCCATAGCCCTCTGAGCATGGTTGATAATGCGGTCGTGGAGTCGCGCATCAGTCTGGTCACACTTGGGGTCGACGACTTGGCCAGGTCACGAGCTTTTTATGAAGCTTTGGGCTGGAGCGGTGCCCAGCAGCCCGACGATGAGGTCTGCTTCTTTCAGGCAGGGGGTATGGTGTTCGGCCTATGGACTGCCCTCGGTGGACACGGGGCACCTGGAATAGAACTCGCCTACAACGTCCGCTCACCCGAGGAGGTCGGTGCGACACTCGCGGAGGCCCTCGGTGCGGGCGGAGAGATCGTGCGTCCGGCGGCGGTGGCGGATTGGGGTGGCACCACCGGGGCCTTTGCCGACCCTGACGGCTACGTGTGGGAGGTCGCCCACAACCCGGGTTGGACTCTGAGCGAGGACGGGACGGTTCACCTTTAGACCCCGTCCGAGCCCCTGGAGTCGCGACCGGACGGCCAGATGCCTTGCCGTTTTGTACGACCCGTATTAGGGAACCGATGCGTGACGCTCCGATGGTCGCGTCCAGATTGTCCTCGGTGCGGTTCTGCAGCGACCGACGAGGCAGAGCGTGCCGAATCTGACCGCGATCACCTGTCAGCCTCCGAAAGGGGTGCGCCCATAGCGAATCCGTTGCTGGACGTGATGCGGCCCCTGAAGAGTCGTGACGAGACCCGCACCTCCCCTTCGTCTTGCGCAAGCACCGCTGCCCGCCCGGTCCGCTCGCGACAGCACCCGCTCGGAGCCAGCCGCGCAGGACGGCCGGGGTCCCATCATGGATGCGGCAGAGTAACGGCCGCCATGGTGTCCAGCTCAAGTGTCTTCCGGCACGCAGCGTTGAAGTTGACTTCGGCCCTCAGCTGTGAGAAAGGGGAGTCTGGTGAGACTCCAACCTGTCGGGGCGACAACCTCCGCCCCATGGGGCTCTGAAGAATCTGCGCCCTGGGACCGTCGAGGCAGGGCTCACTGGGTCCCGGATGCCGCCGACGCCTCACCTGGCTCCGCGTCGAGCGCTTCGATCACCGGCAGCCAGAGGCAAGATGCGTGACCGGTTCCGTGGAAGATCGAGTTCAGAGCGATCAAGGGATTGCTCTGATCGACCGCGCGGCCCACCCGGTTGCAGTTTCTGGCGAACCAGGGGAAGTCGCTGCTGGTGACCGCCAAGACCAGCCGATGACCCGGAAGGAAAACGTGACGCACCGGGTTCAGCTCCACCTCAAACCGAGTTACCTGGCCCCGAACCAGGGGAACCTGGTAGGACAGCGATTCGCGACACACCGCTCGAAGACATCCGGCCGCCACCCGCAACATTCGGCCGTCCGGCCCTAGGTCTTCGAGCTTCACGTGCCACTCGGTGTCCTCGCAATCGCTTGAGGCGAAGAGCTCCAACCGCGGCCAGCCACTCACCAGCAGCGGGGCCTCCAGGGGGGCTGACGAGTAACAGATGACGTCGGCCCGATCGGCTAGGTAGCTCTCGTCGAGTGAAGGCTCATAGAACTCCTCATAGCTGAGGCCGCCAGGTACTCGGACCGGGTCATTGGGGTCATACCGGTACGCTCGGGGGACCTCAGCGCCCGCAGGCCGCTCGCGTTCCAAGGTGGTCTGACCTCCCTGGAACCTCAGGTAAAGTGGGGTTCTGGCCGAGGGTTCCGCCCAGGTGGCCGGAGACCGCCACCGATTGGTCCCGGTCTCGAACAGCCGTACCTTGGGCTCACTGGCCCAACCGCTATCTATTCCCTTCAGAAAATGTTCGAAGAAGCGCAGCTGCAGATGGTCCATGTCCAACGCTGCATCGGCCCCGTAGGCGACGCCGCCGTAGCTTGCCTGCGGGTATCTGGTCCCGACGTGGGGCCAGGGGCCCACGATCAGCCACTGATCCTGGGGACGGGGCGATCTGGCCATCATCGACTCGTAATGGTGAAACGCCCCCAGCAGATCCTCTCGGTCGTGCCAACCGGCAACATGCAGGCACGGAACATCCAGCCTGGCGTAGTCCTCATCCAATCGCAGGCCCCGCCAAAACTCGTCGAGGCTGTCGTGGTCGCGCATATCAGGCCAGGTCCCCGGGGCCGCACCCAGAGAGTCCATCATCTCGGTCACCGGCAGCTGCATCAAGAGGGTCTCCCAGTCCAGCGCCGACCGGCTGTTCTGGATACGTCGGCGAGTGCCGTAGACCCAATAGGCGAAATACAGCTGAAACACCCCGAAGGTGTAGGGGATCTCCTCCATCCAGCGACCCGCCGCGGCGAACGAGGCCATGCAGGTCAGGTGGGGGGGACGCTCCCGGGCGGTGGCCCACTGATTCCAGCCTCCATAGCTGAGCCCGGTCGTCCCCACCCGTCCACTGCACCACGGCTGCGCCGCCACCCACTCCACCACGTCGTGACCGTCGAGCCCATCGTTGACATGGGCGCGCCACTCCCCTTCCGACTTGCCCCGGCCTCGGGTGTCATAAGAGATGTAGGCATAGTCGCGTGCCTGGTAGAAGCGCCCCTCAGCCACAGCACCGACTCCGCGCTTGTCATACGGAGTTCCGAAAACCACGGCGGGAACCGGCCGCCCCGGATCGGGAAATGGCAGGTATAGATCTGCAGCGAGCATGCATCCGTCGCGCATGGGAACTTCGATCTCGTGGCGCGGGTCAGCCTGTTCCAGCGCCACCATCGCCTGCCGGATCTCCCGCGGAGTCAGCTTTCCCGCCATACTCATGCCTCCTGATAGCGCGCTGCGCAGAGCTTCCGCCCCGGCGCTCACTGGTTTCGGCTACTGCGCAATAAATCCGATGACGACTCAGACACGCCTCGACGGGCTAAGTGCGACATCATCGGCTTCCGAACGGCTTCCTGGCGCCTGGACCCGACCATCACCAGGGACGACCTCTTGGTCCTTCAACTCCACTCCCTCAGCGCCGCTGCAAGCGAACTTCGAGAGCGTCGCGCATGCCATCACCGATGAGGTTGAATGAGACCACAACCATAACGATGCAGACTCCAGCTGGCCAGATCTGCCACCAGTATCCGCTGAACACGTAATTCACGCCGTCCGTCAGCATGCTGCCCCAGTTGGTTGATGGCGGGGGGATCCCGAGTCCCAGAAAGCTCAGCGAAGCCACGAGGAGAATCGCATCCGCCACCTGAAAAGTCGCGTTTACGGCCATCGTCCCAAAGGTGTTCGGAATTATGTGGCGAAAGATGATCCACAGACGTCCAGCTCCCTGTCCCTGGGACGCTTCGACATAGGCTCGCCCCTTCAAGCTCAGCGTCTCCGCACGGACCAATCGCGCGGGCACCAGCCAGGCCACGGAGGCGATCACCACAATCAAAAGGGGCTCCGTCGGGGTGAAGATGCTGGCCAGGAAGAGCAGGAGAAACAAAGTGGGAATGGCCAGCAGGGCATCCACTGTGCGCATCATCACCGTGTCCACGATGCCGCCGATAAAGCCGGCCGTGGCCCCCCAGATGACCCCGAAAGTGGTGGCGATGAGCGAGACCGAAACTCCGACAAGGAGGGTGGTCTGTCCGCCAGCCATGAGCCGTCCCATGATGTCGTACCCGACGTTGCTGGTTCCGAGCAGGTGGCTAAGACTCGGCCGCTGGTTCTCGACGCCGAGGTTCACCTGAATCTGATTGGTGTGGTAGATGAGGGGACCGACGAAGCAGAAGAGGAAAAAGAAAACCACGACGCAGATGCCGGCCACGGCCAGACGGTTCTCCAGAAAGACGCCCAGCGCCAGCCTGTAGGCACTGCCGTGGCCAGAGGCGGCGCCCGCCTCTGGGCTGTCTCGGTCCACGTCCAACTCTGGAGCGAGCGGAGACTCAATCATCGGAGATCCATCACCAAAAAAAGAGCATCGGCAAGGCTCATGTGATCCGCACCCGAGGATCCAAGACCGCGTAGAGGACGTCGGCGAGCAGGGATCCAACGACCACGGCGACGCCCACAACGATTGTGGTCCCGAGCATCACCGGAAAGTCATCGGTGATCGCCGCGTTCCAGAAAAGCAGACCCATCCCGGGATAGTTGAACAACGATTCGACGATCAGGGCCCCGCTCAGGATCCCGGGCAGGCTCAGTCCGATGAGGGTCACGACCGGGAGCAGCGCATTCCGCAGCACGTGCCGGGTCAGGATTTCGCGCCGGCTCAGGCCCTTGGCGGTGGCGGTACGAATATAGTCCTGAATCAGGCTCTCAATAACCGAGGACCTCATGTAGCGGCTGAAGAGCGCCAGGGTCACCAGGGTCAGGGTGATCATTGGAAGCAGGAGGTTGGGGATCTGGTTCCAGAGAGGGGTCTGCGCGGTGGGCCCTGTGGACGGTAGCCAGGGGAGCACATCGCTGAACAGGATGATCAGGATGATCCCCAAAAAGAAGCTGGGCATCGAATAGAAGAGAAAGGACATCCCGGTCAGCGCGTAGTCCTCTGGCTTGTTTCGGCGCACGGCCTGATAAAGGCCCATGGGAATGGCGATGATCAGCGCCAGAAGGGTGGCAACCCCGACCAGTAGGAGGGTCCTCGGGATATTGTTGGCCAGTAGCGCGTCCACAGTTTGGTTCTGCTTGTACGAGAATCCCAAGTTGCCGTGGATCAATTGGTTGAGCCAGTCCAAATACTGCACCGGAAGTGGCTTCAGGAGTCCATACCGAAGGTCAAAGGCCCGGATCTGACCCGGCGTCGCCCGCAGCCCCAATTCGGCTCGTGCCGGCCCTCCAGGGAGGAGGTGGAGAAGGATGAAGGCCACGATGGAGACCCCCAGCAGGACCACCACAGCTTGGACCAGCCTCCGGAGCAGAAAGGCCCTCATAACGGAGCTGGAAGGCGACTCATCAGAGCCTCCATTTTAGCCCGATCCAACTGTCCGCCTGGCCAGGTGCAGCGCCCAGAAACAGAGAGGGCAAACGCTTTGGACCAGGTCCCGTAGACCAGTCCACCGTGGCTTGGAGTGGAGCTGCCGGCGCACCTCCGGGCGCAATATGTTGCGCCGCTCTCACCGGTGGTCTCCGAGCCGCGGAACCCGCGCCGTGATGCCCGTGACCACCTCGTAGTTGATAGTTCCCAGTTGCCGCGCGATCTCGTCAACGGTTATCTCATCCGGCCCCTGGCGACCCAGCAGCACGACCTGGTCCCCGGGAGCGATCCCGGGGTCGCTGGTTACATCCACCATCGCCATGTCCATTGAGACGTCGCCAACCAGAGGGTGCCGCCGGCCGCGGATCAGCACCGAATCCCAAGTGACCGGACCTCGCCTAAGGCCGTCGCCATAGCCGATCGGCAGGGTTGCCACCAGCATTGGCGCTTCAGTCTGAAAAGAGTCCCCGTACCCAACGAACGTGCCTGGCGCTGCTGTGTGAACCTGCGCGACGGTGCTTTTGAAGGTCAGGACAGGACGCCGCCGCCGACCGTCAGCGGTGCTCAACCCCAAGATCTCACCACCGCTGCGCACTAGGTCCAAACGTGCCTCGGGTAGGTGGTTCCAGGCAGCGCTATTGGCGGCATGCCGTAACCGGAAGCAGTGCCCTGCACCCTCCGCGAAGGTGAAAGCGGCCTGCAAACGCTCAAGTTGGACCGATGTCGCTTGCAGATCTTGTCCCTTGCGCAGGTGGGTGTAGATTCCCTCAAGACACAGATGCGACATTCCTTGGGTCGCACCTACGAACCCGGCTACCTCCTCAGGACGGATTCCGAGGCGCGTCATTCCCGTGTCAACTTTGAGATGCGCCCTCGCGGTGGTACCAAGCCTGGCCCCAGCCCCTTCCAGAGCGGCCGCGACCGCGAGGTCAAAGACCGTAACCACTAACTGCAGACGAACGGCTTCCAGTGCGTGCTCCGGAGGGGTGTAACCGAGCACCAGGCAGGGCGCGTCGATTCCAGCCATTCGCAGCTGTGCAGCCTCGCCGACTGTGGCGGTGGCCAACCACGAAGCACCACCGGCCAGCGCACACCGTGCCACCAACAACGCGCCGTGCCCGTAAGCGTTGGCCTTGACCACGGCCATCAGCGGCACTGGCGTCAATTCGGACACGACGTCGCGGACGTTCGCCTCTAGGGCGGAAAGGTCCAGCTCGACCCAGGTTCGGCCCAGATTGATCACATCGGGGGCCGATGTGACACGACCATCCTCAGTCACCAATTGACGATCACTAAGGGCATCCAAAAGCGGTGGGGGATGGCGCCCGCCGGGCGAAGTCCGGGCAGATGGCGCCATCCCACCAACGACTGGCACTCAGCCGCTCAGACTCCAGTTTTCGGGATAGATGTGACCCGTAGTGTCCTGGGCGACCACCCCGTTGAGCTTCTTACTGATCACCGAAATCTGATAGTCGGCATTCGGCATCCAAAGATATGGCAGCTCCGTGGCCATGTAGTTCTCGTATTTGTAAAGCCCTGGAAGACCCGGCTGCTGATGGCTCAAAGCAACCAGTTTGAGCGCCTGGGTCACGAACGCTGGCTGACCGTTGTAGACGATGCCGCTGTCGATGAGCAGGGGGTCACCGCTGGGGTAATAGGTGGGCACGTAGGTCCAGTTGGGAGAGCCCAGGTAGCCGAGAGCGGTGCTACACCCCTGTCCAGTAGCGGGATTGCACGAGTACGCCTGGGTAAGCACAGAATCAAAGGGCGCCGACTTCAGCTGCAACTGGATGCCCACCGTAGAGAAGCTGCTCTGCATCGCCTCCATCTCGTTGGTGTAGTCCGGATTGCCGCTGGTGTAAAGCATGTTCAAAGTCAGCGGCGTCCCGAGAGCGATCCCGGCTCCGCACTGGCCTGGCCCGGTGCCAGGGGTCTGGCAGGTGGAGGTGCCGTTGGGTACCACCTTCCAGCCGTGAGTGGTCAACCGGTTCTTGGCTGAGGTCGGGCTGTACGGCAGGGGATTGTTGCCGACAAAGCTCGTCAGGTATTGGGTCTTGGGGTAAACCGGCACCGGGCCATAGGTGGGGCTGGCATTGCCGCCAAAGATCTGCTTTATGTACTGCGGCTGGTTGATCAGTTGCTGCATGGCCTGGCGAATGTAGAGCTGGTCAAGCAGAGGCCCCGCAGTTGGGTCCGGGAAGGTGAGGCCCACAGAGGTGAATCCCCAGTCGAGCCAAGGGGCGATCCGATTTCCCAGAGCCTTCAGGTGGCCTTCTAGGCTCAAGTCAGTGAAGGGCACGTATCCGTAGTCGACCCGCCCAGCCAAGACTGCATCGATCTCCGCCGCGTCACTGGAGAAGGGGAGCTCTT
The DNA here is from genome assembly GCA_027313505.1 of Candidatus Dormiibacterota bacterium. GTDB lineage: Bacteria > Chloroflexota > Dormibacteria > Aeolococcales > Bog-877 > AG-12. The sequence goes on along the minus strand of DAHVDN010000032.1, from coordinate 17,279 downwards.
CCAGTCTGGAGATCTTGGGCTTGACCGGTCCGGAGTAGCTGTGGTTGGGCACCATGGCGAGATAACCCGTCGTGGGGTCGAATCCATTGTTGGGCGCGATCTTGAACGGGCCATCAACGACCTGCCACAGGGGATTGGTGTCCCATGTGGGCAGCGAGTTGGACTGGGCGTTGAGGAAGTTGTACACAGAGACCGCTCCAGCCGTGGTCCGATCGTAATTTCCGATGGCTCCCCCCGCGGAGGTTTTGTCCCAGGCCGCCTGAGGAATCGGGGTTATCTCCGAAAGGCCGTTGTCCATCAGCCAGGTCTGACTGTAGACCCCGTTGAAGGTGATGCTGAACTGGGTCGGCGAGGAGTAATTGATGCTGCTGACCTCGTCCAGCCACCAGCCTGGCGCGTAGCCGACAAAGTTCAGCTCGTTCGCCTTTAGCAGATTCATCCAGAACTCGACATCCCGGGTGGTGACCACGGTGCCATTGGACCATCGGTAGTGAAGCAGGTTCATGGTCACGGTCTTCCCACCATTGCTCCAGACAGGTGGCTTGGCCAGACTGAGGGAGTAGTTGATCGTGGGCGCCTGAGAGTTGCTGTGACCGAACCAGTACAAGGGCCGCCACATCAACGGCTGCAGGTAGGTGATGTTGTTGTTGCCCGAGTTGGCCCCATCCTCCATCGGGAAGATGTAGGTAGGCGGCGCGCCAACTTCCTGGGCGAAGGTCACAGTCCCTCCCGATTGGCCGGTCGAGGCAGGGCTGGCTCCGCCGCTGCAGGCGGAGAGCACAAGGGCGAACCCGACGGTGGCTATGACCGCCAGGTGCTTACGGGTGACCGGAACGATGGATTGCATATTCTCTCTGCCCCTCAAAGTGGTCCAGTGCATAAAATGTCGGACCCGTGTGCCCCTATAGACGCAGGACTATAGCACTCTCTGGTGCCCGTGCGCAATCGGTTTCCAAGTCGACGATGGAAAGCTTCAGCGGGGCTGGTGGTCACCGTCTGAACCGTCCGTCCACCCTAAGGTCCGCTGCTGGCCCGGGCCCTTTGCCCGGCCCCATCTGGAGGACGAAAGGCAGACCGACAGACGGGTCTTCATGCCGGATCAGGGGCGATGCGGAGCCGCCAACAGATACCTTGAGTTGCGAAACTCGGCGACGGTCAGCCCGGCGGCGAAGGCCCCAGCCAAAGTCTCACCGACCGCCTGCCGCCACGCCGGGGCCCGCGGATCCGCAAGCTGGCGCAGCTCCGAGTAGTTGCCCGGGATCTCGACCGCACATCCGGGCCCGAGCGGCTCCCCGGTCGGGTGCGGCCAGCCCCGTGAATCTGCTTCCAAGACCAAGCTTTCGTTTGCCTGGGGGGCGGCAGGGCGCTTTGAAGGTAGGGCTCGATCCAGACGCCAGGAGATCTCCAGCCGGTCGCTTCGGTCTCCGGCGTTGATCGAATCCGCCATCTGCCCGTAGAAGTCAGGCAAAAATGCGGTTCCCGAAGCGCCGAGCCGAGCCAGGTTGAAGTGGGCGTTGGGGGCGAGCAACGGGTCGAAGGTCCAGCGCATCAGGCGAACTCCATGCTCCAGACATACCGCTCTTTGGGCCAGCTTGAGCGCCAAACCAACCCCTCTCGATCGATGCTCCGGAGCAACCCCGACCTGATGGGAGTGCAGGTGCAGACCGTCCGACCATCCCAGAAACCCCAGGGCGAATCCGACATCGGTTGCCGGCTCTCCCGCCGTGCCCTGCGCGGCCAACAGGGCGACGCCCCCGGCGTGTGCCAGCGCGGTGACCAGATCCACCGCCGTACCAACTCCCGGTCCCCAAACGCGCTCGGCGAGCTGATTGACCCGCCGAGCGGCGGTCACCTCGTCAACGGCGGTGATGACAACCCCAGCGGCGTCGGCAATAGCCCGTGCCTCAGCGGCTGCGGCCGTGAAGTCGACGAGCGGTGTTGGCGTCTCAGTCGTCACGGTTCGGCGGCTCGATTGCTCATCTCCTGTCCTCGACTGGGACAACAAGTGATCCCCACCCTACCGCCGAGGCTCACTGGTCACCCCGTCACATTACCGTCCGAGTTTAAAATCCCCGCCGCCGCCCCGTTCACCACCCTTTGAGCGCTCGGTCCGGAATGACAGGTGGGGCCAGTGACGGTCGCCCCATTTATCGATGGCTAACGCTGCGAATCCGGGCTGGCGGACTCCGGTAGGCGGGTGAAGAGGTAGGTTGATCGGTACAGCTTGACAACCGATCCATCGGCGTCCCGGATCACCTGAAGCTCCTCCCCTCTCTCAGGTCCTTCCACGGTCACAAATAGGTCTGAGGACAACCGTCGGTAGCGTTCTGGCCCTGTTCCGGCAGGTGAGCTGACGGGGCTGGACTGCAACTCTCCATCCCGCCACCGAAAGGTCCACTCGCTCCATTCCGACCACCAACTCCCTAGGATCGGCTCCACATCGGCGGGCGGCGCCTCAGCCGGAATCCAGATGGACCGATCCGCCAGGTCCTCAGCTATGAGATCAAGAATCTCGACCGCCATGCCGGTGACCAGGGGCCCGGAGGTGGTGTTGGTCAGGATCACGACCTCGGTGCCCGAGGCAACCGATCCGAATGCGGCCGCCAGAAAACCTTGGATTCCACCGGTATGCCCGACGGCTATCCCCGTCCTTCCGCGCAGAAGCATGAGGCCCGTGCCGTAACCCGCGGTCCACTGCTGCAGGTCCAGCATGTTCTTCGGAAGGCGCATCAACTCCAGCATCTCCACGGACAGGACGTCGGGGTGACCCCTTAGCAGGAAGCTGACCCAGCGTGCCAGGTCCTCGGCGGTGCTCCAGAGTTGACCGGCAGGGGCCAGGCCCCTGATGTCAATTGGCACCTCTGGCGTCACCTGGTCGGAGTAGGGCAGGACGGAGTAGCCCTGGGCGGCGGGTGGTTCCGGGGTCAACGTGGTGCGCGCCATTTGCAGCGGCAGCAGGATCCGCTGCTTCACCTGGCTTTCCCAGGAGGCACCGCTAAGATGGGCGACCAAGCCCCCTAGGAGTGCGAATCCGAGATTGGAGTAGTGCCACCAGGTGTCTGGCGGGAACAGCTTTCGGGCCTCCTCGGCGGTGGCCGCTAGCTCCTCGTAGCTCGGCGCCTCAAGTGTCTCCCATATGTGCCCGATGGGCTCCCTCTGAAGGCCGGCGCTGTGCCTCATCAGCGCCCCGACTGTCAGCTGCCCATGGGGAGCATCGGGCCAGAGGCTGCCCAAGGTGTCGCTGAGCTGAAGGCGTCCGTCACTCACCAACTGCATCACCGCGACTGCGGTCAGGGTCTTGGTGATAGAGCCGATGCGGTATTGCACATCGGTGCCGGCCGGAATAGGACCATTGAGATCGGCGTGACCCAGGGCGACCGAATCGACCAACTGGCCCCCTTTGGAAACAGCGACCACCAGGCTGGGTAGGCGGTGCCGCCTTTGATTTGAGGCCGCCAGCTCCCTCAGCCTGGCCTCCGTCGCCGCTTTAAGTTCATGCATTCGCCAGATGATACTGGGAGCCCGGCCGAGCTCGGCTGTGCTTTCCCGACTCCTTCCGGCCCCCACAGAGGATCGCAGCGGACCAAAGCGGGCGCAGGCGCAGCGACGGCGGGCCGGCGCCGAGCAGATCTGGCCCTCTGTTCCTGGTCGCCCTGGCACCCGCGTTCAGGATCGCGGTCGGACGGGCTCGTGCTCCCATGACGGAGAGGTAACCGCCCGGTACCGAGATTGCAGCGCCGGATCGGCCCGCCACGTGAGCCGGTACGTTCCGATGGTAATGAGCGCAAGTTCGGCCGAGCTCATCATCACGCCCAAGGCAAGCTGACGCGGAACGCCGAGCGTAGATGGACCACCCTTCGGCGCCGGTTCATTCGCCGCCACGCCTTCGAATGGGGAAGCGCGGGCACGAGTCCTCTGGACTCTCGCCTGGTGCTCCATTGCCGACTGGGGCGGAGAATAGGCTCCAGGAGTTCCTGCAGAGGTGGGGTCCAACCGGGGTGGAGCCCCTCGCGGCGTCGCAGCGGACCGCGCTCCTGGAGATCGCCGCAGCGGCCCTTGGGGCATCGAGGCTGGGACTCATGGTCCTCGGTCCAGATGGCGCCTTCCACGGTGAAGCCACGGCGAAGGTGGGAGCAGCTCCAGCCCGTCACTTCCGCCGCACAGCGGTCTCACTGTCAGAACTCATGTCGGCCAGGGAGGATCGAACACAGAGCCCTCCCCCGAACGGCCGGTACTTCACTCCCTCTGACCCCCTTTCAACATCGAAATTGCGGCTCACGACCAACTCCGACCCAGCGGTAGCCCGGCGGCTTCTCTGGATCGGATCAGGTCCCCAAAGCCCACCCGCGGTCCTGGTTGTGGAGATGAGCCGGGAGGCCGTCACCCCTGACTCCGAGAGTGAGAGGATGCTCACGACGATTGTCGCCGACCGACTGGTTCGAGTCATCAAGCCAACCGGCTCCGGGGATCGGGGCGGCGCGAGATCGAAGATTAGCGGAACCTCGAGTGAGAGGCGGCTGATCCGGGGCCTGCTCGAGGCCGGTGCCAGCATGCACCAGGCCCTCAGCCTTGACGAGGTGCTTCAGCGGATCGCGGTGATCCTCGGGGACGCCGGTGGCTTCGAGGCGGTCGCCATCTACATCCTCGACGCCGAGACTCAGCTCCTCCACCCGGCCGCGATCGTCGGGGTGGACCCAGCCGACGTGGACCGCATGCAGTCCACGCCGGTCGCCCTGGCTGACTACCGGCCAATGATGCTGCCGTCGATGAGGGTTGGACGGTCCTACCTCTTCGACCATCGCAAGCACCGGATGCCAACCAATACCATCTTGGACACCGCATTGACAGTTCCCGAGCTCCCAGCCGACTGGCACCACGGCCAGTGGCACCCTCTTGACTCACTGACCATCCCGCTGGAACTGAGCCGCGGGCAGTTGCTGGGGCTCATCTCCCTGGACCGTCCTCGGGACCGGCACTACCCGACCCCGGGCACGGTTGGGGCGCTGGAGCTCTTTGCCGACCAGTGCGCCGCGGCCATCTCGAGAGCCAAGCTGTACCGATACATGGAGGAGCTTGCGCTCACCGACTCCCTGACCGGGCTCCACAACCGACACGCGCTGGAGCAGACCCTGGCCCAGGACCTGGCACGCCTCGAACGGGTGTGGGGCCCATACTCAGTCCTCTTCTGCGACCTCGACGACTTCAAAAGGGTTAACGACACCTTTGGTCACGCGGTTGGCGACCAGATCCTCCAGCAGGTCGCGGCGATTCTCCGTCAGCGCCTGCGCCGGGGTGACTTCGCCGCCCGGTGTGGCGGGGACGAATTCGTGATCCTGCTTCCTGACGCCAACACCCAACAGGCGGGGTTAGTGGCTGAGGACATTCGGCAGCGAGTTGCCAACACCACCGCCCCGTGCCAGATCACAGTTTCAATCGGGGTAGCCAGCCCTGCGAGAGGCGGCCTGGATCCTCGGAAGGTCCTGGACACCGCCGATGCCGCGATGTACATCGCCAAGCGATCTGGACGGGACAGAGTGGAGTGGGCTAAGCCGGAGATGGAAGGAACTAAGAAACTGGCACCAACCGCCTAGCCGTCCGAAGCTAACGTGGCCGATCCTGGCCCGGTTCTTCTTTCGCCCTGTAAGTCAGGCTGCCCAGAACCTGTCAGGACCGCCGCAGTCTGTGTCAATCGGCTACCGTAGCGCCGTGGGTCAACGGGACTGGAGCGGGCCCGCCGTACTGAACCAGAGGTGCCCGCTGGGGGTTCCTTCAGATGACGACAGACATTGTGGACAGGACTTGGAGGGCATCGACTTGAACACCCAAACTCGTGTCAGCCCCGCATCGTCGTTCATCGGTAGGGTCTTCAAGAACAGATATCGCAGGCACCTCAGAGCGGTGGTGGCGGCCCCTCCCCTGGCGCTGGCACTGGCACTGGCCGGCTGTGGACAGACAGCATCTTCTCCCCCGTCGACCGGCGGCAAGGCGACGCCACCGACTGCCGTCGTGATCAAGACAGCCACCGTGGACGTGAACGGGTCTCCCGAGACCGTGCTGACAAATTCGGGGGGACGGACCCTGTACTACTTCACGAAGGATGCCTCAAACAAGATCGCCTGCAGCGGGAGCTGCGCCACTCTCTGGCCGCCCTTGACCGGCAGTGGCTCAACGGTGAATGCCCCCTCCGGAGTCAGCGGGACCTTCACGATGTACAACGGGGCCAACGGCAACCAGGTCGAATACAACGGCCACCCCCTTTACATCTACTCCGTGGACACAGGGCCGGACCAGAGCCACGGCGAGGGGGTCCTCGGCGAGTGGTACGTGGCCACCCCGTCGATCCCGGTCGCCCCAGCCTCCTCCCCCACATCATCGTCGGGGACATCCGGGTACTGAGACAGCCCCTGGGCAACCTGCGACTTAGGGCGGAGGGCCGATTTGACCCGCGACGCTGACCTGTCAGAGGCGCGGGTCGACCGCCTCCGACTCTAGCGCGAGTACGGCGAAGACCAACTGGTGGCGCTTCCAAAGTGGTGCGTCCTCTACCAAGAGGCGGATAGCCTGCATGCCCAGCGCGTACTCTCGCAGGGCCAGGGAGCGCTTTCGACCAACTGTCCTGGTTTGCAGGCGATCCAGGTTTTTGGGATCCAGATAGTCGGGGCCATAGACGAGGCGAAGGTACTCCACGCCCCTCACCTTGAGTCCAGGCTGGACCAGGCCCCGTCGCCCAACTGTCAGGTTGCGCGAGGGCTTGACCACCATGCCCTCGCCACCGGACTCGGTCAGACCTTCCCACCAGGCGACTCCCTCTTCCACCGACTTGTCCTGAGTGGCATCGACCACCAGCCTCTTGGTCGATGAGATGAACTGAGGGTCGCACGCCGCCAGCCGATCGGCCACTCCCAGGTGCCATAGGTGGGGAAGGCCCTCATAGGTTTGTCCCTGGCTGGCGAGCAGCTGAAATGGAGCCAACCTCAGGCCATCGATGCCGGCTGTGTCCCAGCGATACCTCCGATACACCTCCCGATACGCCAGGACATTTCGGCGCCGCGTCGTGGTGCGGGAAATCAGGTCCTCGACGTCCGCGCCCAAGGCCGAAGCCCCCTGCAGCTCCAAGACGGAGGCCGAGAGCGCCGCCATACCCGCTGCGGCGACTGGAGCGTAGGTCTCCTTCAGCAATCCTTCCGCCTTGGCGTTCCACGGCATCAGCTCGCAATCCAGGAGGAGCCAGTCCGTATTGAGCTCTTGCCACAGACCTGCTCGCCCGATGTACTCCCCCAGCCTTTCCAGCACCAACTGGCTGAGCCCGGCGTCAAAGAATGGCCGGCCCGTGCGGGTGTGCAGCGCTCCCGTGGCACTACCGTCGCCGCCGAACCGCCGTTGAGCCACAGCTGGGTCTCTACAGACGAGCGCCACGGCCCTTGAGCCCATGTGCTTTTCCTCACACAGAAGATCGGTCACTCCCTCGCGGCGGTAGGCGGCGAATGCCGCTGTGGGGTGCTCCAGCTGCTGGCGTCCTGAGGCGCTGGGGGCTGGGGCCATGGTCGGAGGAAGGTAGGTGAGCCAGTCCGGGGCTATCGCGTAGCGACTCATCACCTCCAGCGCGGCGGCAGCGTTCTCGGCCCGTAGGGAGATCCCTCGCAGCCACTTTGTATCGATCACCCTATGACCGAGGACGTCAGTGATGTCCAGCACCTCGGTGGGCGGCCGGTCGCTCGGCTCTGCAACCTGGGACGCCACCGGTCGAGCTGGCTGATACCAGATGGACCCGGCTGGCACGGAGACCAGTTCTCTCTCCGGATAGCGAAGGGCGGTGAGGCTCCCCCCAAAGACGCAGCCGGTATCCAGGCACAGGGTGTTGTTGAGCCACTCAGGGGTCGCGACCGGAACGTGACCGTACAGGACAGTTGCGGCGCCCCGATATTCGGTTGCCCATGGATAGCGGACCGGCAAGCCCAGCTCATCGGTCTCTCCCGTAGTGTCGCCATATAGGCAGAAGTCACGAACCCGCGCTGACGCACGTCCCTGGAAGGACTCCTTGAGGCCGGCATGGGCCACCACCAGCCTGCCATCGTCGAGGACATAGTGGGCCAGCAGATCGTGACAGAACTCGGCCACCTCAGCCGAGAAAGCCGGTCCCTCCCGTTCCAGCTGTTCCAGGCTCTCAGCCAACCCGTGGCTGACGGCAACCTTGCGACCTCGCAACGCGCGAGCGAGCCGGACCTCGTGGTTGCCGGCTACCGCCAGAGCGGTTCCCTCAGCAACCATCCCCATAGCCAGTCGAAGCACGCCTGGAGTGTTCGGTCCCCGATCGACTAGATCACCGAGGAACACAACCCGCCTGCCGGCCGGGTGGTGACCTCGCACCGCCCGGCCCTCTTCATCCCAGTTGATCTCGTACCCGAGGGAAACGAGAAGCGCAACCAGCTCGTCAGCACAGCCATGGACGTCGCCCACAACGTCGAAGGGCCCGTGCTCGGAACGAAGGTCGTTAAGCAGTGGCCGGTAGCGGATCATGGCGCTCTCCGCCTCAGCCTGGCTCCGAAGCCGATGGACCCGCCGAAAGCCCTCCCGTTCCAGCTGCCTCAGGGAACGCCGCAGCTGATCCGCCTGTCGATGCAGGACCTGGGCAGGGAAATCCCGGTCAGCTCGACTCCGGTTGCGCTCTACGCACACACTTAGGGGGAGGTCTAGGACGATCGCCACCGGCAGAACGTCATGGTCTCGTGCGAGCTTGACGAGGGCGCGGCGGGCCTCGGCCTGGACGTTGGTGGCGTCTACGACCGTCAGTCGGCCCGCCGCCAGCCTCTTCGAGGCCACAAAGTAAAGCGCCTCGAAGGCCGCCGGAGAGGCGCTCTGGTCGTTCTCGTCGTCGGACACCAGGCCCCTGAAGAAGTCGCTCGATAGGACCGAGGTGGCGGGGAAGTGCCGACGCGCAAACTCGGACTTGCCCGACCCGGAGACCCCTACCAAGGCCACCAGGCAGGTCTCCGGAATGGAAAGCTCACGAAGCTCCGCGTCAGCCCCCCTATCCAGTTGCATGGGCTGCCTCCGCCGAAGCTTCGGACCCGACGTCAGCCCTTCTCAGGACGACCAGCTGGGTGGGGGCCCCGGCCTCGGGGTGCAGGTCGCCCACCTCGCGGTGTTGAGCCCTGTAGCCGAAGGTGCTCGAGATCCTCGTCGCCCAGGCCCGGAACTCCGCCCGGGACCATTCGAAGCGGTGATCGTGGTGCCGAAGCTGGCCCGTGACAAGGCCCAGAAATTGACCGTTGAACTCACGGTTGGGTGTGGTCACCACCACTGACAGCGGTCGTAGGTAGCCGAACACCACTCGTTCAGCGGCCGCCAGGCGGGCTGGGTCGACATGCTCGATAACCTCCATCAAGACCGCCAGGTCGTAACCCCGGAGCCGGGCGTCCCGGTAGGTGATCGAGGACTGCACGAGGCCGATGCGACCGCGCTGCCGGTCTGACATCTGCTCCAGCCGAAGGCGCCTTGCAGCCATCTCCAACATCCGGCTGGAAAGGTCCACGCCGACCACCTCTGTCAGACCGCGAATACGCATCAGGTCCTGAAGAAGCGCTCCTTCACCGCAGCCCAGGTCCAGGACCCGGCGAGCCCCTAGCTCCTGGACCAGCGAGGTGACCGCGGCGCGACGCTCAACAGCCAGCGAGCGCCCCCCAGCACCGCTCAGCGTCAAGGGCTGGGCATCGGCCGGCCCCGGGCCAGGTACCCCCATCTCCTCCAGTCTTCCCACCGCGCTTTCCGCCATGGAACGTTGATGGGCCAGATAGCGACTCGCGATCAGCTGGCGCTCAGGATGGGTGGCCAACCATCGACCGCCAACCCTCACCAGCTTGTCAACCTCGTCGTCGGTCACCCAATAGTGCTTGGCGTCGTCGAGCGCCGGCAGCAGGACATACAGATGGCTGAGGGCATCTTGGAGGGGTATGTCGCCGTACAGACTCAGATCCACGTACTGACTCAGGCCCCAGGACGGCACTGCCTCGTCCAGCGCGATCTCCTTGGCTTCGACTCGCCAACCGAGGGGACCAAAGAACCGCTCCGGCAATGCCTCTCCCCCACGGCAGGGAAGAGCGGGGACCCGGATCTCCAGGGGGATCGCAGCCCCGGCGAGCGCCGGCCGCTCTCGACTTCGACCCGCCAGCGCAGTGGAGAATACCCGGCGCATGGCGACCGCCAGGAGGGAGGAGGCAGCGTAGGGGCGATCGTTGACGTACTGCCCGATCCCAAATGCCTCAGGAGCGCCCGCACGCCGACCTCTGACCAGGGCCACAGGGTCCACCTCCACCATGAGCACTGCGGTGCAGCGCTCCCGGTCGGCCTGGGAGTAGAAGAAATGGGCCTGGCCGCCAGCCACCTGGAGAGACTGAACCGTCCCCGGCTGTTTGTGCAGGAGATACCCCAGGTCCGTGGCCGGAGAGTAGGTGGTCGTGATGGTCAGCAACATGACGGGAAAGGTGCCTCCAGGCTCGACGGCGGCTCCAGGTCCCAGACGCTACAGGATCGGAGGACGGTCCCGCTCAGCGCTAGGCGGCCGCCTTCGAACTGATCGGAGGGTTAAATTGTGGCCGGGTTCGGCACTGCCGGCTCCTGAAGGATCAGCCCGTTGCCGTCAGGGTCTTCGATCTGGAGAAATCGGCCCCATGGCGCCCGCTCGATGCCATTCGGGAAGGGGATCGATTTAGCGCTGAGCCGCTCCGCCGCCTGCGCCACGTCACCTACTCGAAGCACCAGCCCACGCAGACTCCCCGCGATCATGGTGGGGAACCAAGTGGTCAATGTTATAGACGCGCCGCCGTCGTCCGGCCCTAGCTGGACCCATCTCATACCCTCGGAGATCGCGGTGTCGGCGATCTCAGCCAGACCCAGAACCTCGATGTAGAAACGCTTCGCGCGATCGACATCGGTCACGGGTACTGACACGACCGCAATTCCAGTGACCACGTCTCCCCTTAGGGCCCAAAGGGCCGGATTCGCACAGATGATGGGTAATCCTAACGGGTGGGGAAAAGCCGCATGAGGACACCGCGGCCGAGCTCGATAATGAAGACCGCAACGGCGACCCCGAGGGTCACCCTCCCAACCCCGACTAGCCAGGTACTCCGGGTCGCCACCCCGAGGGTGTGGCTGGCCAGGGAATACATCGCGGCGGGGAAGACCACCACCCAGAGCTCTTTTGGCGCTCCCGCGAGTCGATGCCGCCCGAGCGTCCTGGCCACGCTCAGTCCGATCACCAGCGGCAGGAGAGCTGTGGCCAGAAACCAGAAAACCAGGCCGGCCCCAGGAGCCAACCGGGCCACTTCCCCACCCACCCTCAACTTGGTCTGTGGCTCTCTGGCGATGAGGGCCGCCCCCAGACTGGAGAGCGCAGCCGCTCCCATCGTGATCCAATACGACGGCCCCATATCGCGCAACTCGAGTCCTTGGGATAGGAGCCGGCCCAGGAGTATTGCCAGCAGAGAAAGGTACAGGACGACCCCGACCACCCAACTGGCTACTGCCACAATCGCCAGCTCGGGCGACTGCAGGTGCTGGGAGATAGCGAGGGTCGACGCCACGACTCCCGTCGCCTCTAGGGCTACCGGCCAAAGCAGAAGCATCCCGCCCGACCGCTTCACTCGGTCGGGTTCGACAGGCTTGAGCAACACCATGATGGGGAAAAGGAGGGCCCAGGCGGCAGCCACCACCCCGCCCAAGAGGAAGAGCGCATACCCCAGAAGGGAGAGGCCAAGGGTCGTGAACCTGGCGGCTAGGACCAGGGTTGCCACCCCAAAGGCGAAAGTCCCCAGGGCCCTGCGGACGTCCGCTACTGAGCCCAGAAAATCCTTCGGCCGGCGCAGGACCCTGGCTCCCTCAGAGGCCACCAACTCCAGGTAGCCCGCCGCTCCGAGCACGAGGAACAAGATCGACAGCGACGCGGCGCCGTTGGCCCCAAGTGCCAGGCTGATCAACCCAGCGCCCATGACGTAGACGAACCGCCGGAGATCTGCGGGTCGAGGCGTGCCTTGTGGAACTTGGAGATCGCCCTTGGCCACCTCTCCCGCATCACCCACCTCCGACATCGCCCCACAGTAGCGCGACCCCAGCGCGGCGTCTCGGCGAGCCCCAATTGCGGTCTGGAACCATAGGGGAGTTGCGGGCCGAGGTCTCAAGTGGTCAGACTCAGCCGGCACCTCCGTTCCAGCCACCTTCGCGAGGCAACCGACCACTTGAGCAGCAACGACCTCGGGGAGCAACCCCCAACCTCTCCTGCGGTACCGCGCAATCCCTCGGAGTCAGGTGGTCCTCAGGACCTGGAGCGGCGCCTTCCCCAGGCGGGCAGCCTGCCCGGGAATCGCTATGTCGTGATCAAGCGCGAGGACCTTGGATCATTCAGACGCGGCGCCCACGGGGTGCTGGTGGCGACCGAGCGTGCGGATGAGCCGACCGAGGGTCTTTCGCGCCTCTCCTTCCTGGTCAAGCGAGCATTCGTGGGACGCCGGTTGCCGACGGCTGCCATGGATAGTGAGCGCCTACCGGTTTGGAAGGCGCTCCCGACCCTGGCGTCAGACGCCCTTTCCTCTGTGGCCTACGGGCCGGAGGCTGGCCTTTCGGTGCTGGCCCTGGCCGGTGTCGGCGCCTTCGCCTTCGAGCTCCCCATCGCCATCGCGATTGCGGTGTTGATGGTCCTGGTGGTCCTTTCCTACCGGCAGCTGGTGCTGACGCGTCAGGCGGATGGTGGTTCTTACGCCGTCGCCCGGGACCACCTCGGACGGTGGCCGGCGATGGTGGCCGCAGCCGCACTCCTCATCGATTACGTCCTGACGGTCTCGGTCAGCGTCTCCTCGGGAGCCGACGCTCTGGCCTCAGCCTTTCCCATCATCACGGACGTGCGCCTGCCGTTGGCGATCGCGCTGGCGCTGCTGCTGTGCGCGGGGAACCTGCGGGGGATCCGCGAGGCCGGCGCCCTCTTCTCGGCTCCCACCTACCTCTTCGTCTTTGCGATGGTGGCGCTGATCGGCGTGGGCCTGGTCCGGGGGCTGACGGGAGCCGTGCACCACGCCTATGGGGTTTATCCCCCAATCCCGCACCCGGCCGAGGCGCTGACGCCATTCCTGGTGTTGACAGCCTTCGCCTCCGGATGTTCCTCCATGACCGGGATCGAGGCGGTCTCCAACAGCGTACGCAGCTTTCGTGCGCCCCAGGGACGCAATGCGGCCCGCACCCTTGCGCTGCTCGGCGCCACCCTGGTGATTCTCTTCTTAGGGGTCACCATCCTGGACATCATGTACGGCGCTGCGCCGCACCCCTCCGGCAGCCCCACCGTGCTGGCGCAGATCGCGGCCGACGTCTTCTCGGGACCGGGCCGGGTCTTCTTCTATCTGATTCAGTTCGCGACCATGCTTGTCTTGATCCTGGCCGCCAACGCGAGCTTCAATGGCTTCCCCAGGCTTTGCGCATTTCTGGCTCGTGACGATCGCCTCCCCCACCGATTCGGGGCCTTCGGGGACCGTCTTGTCTACTCGGCGGCCATCTTCGTCTTGACCGCAGTCTCGGTGGCGGTACTGGTCCTCTTCGGGGCCAACACCGACCGCCTCATAAACCTCTACGCCATAGGGGTGTTCACAGCGTTCACCCTGGCCCAGTCGGCGTTGGTGAGATACGGATTCAAGACCAAGGGACCACACTGGCGCCGCAACGTCTTCATCAACGGGCTGGGGGCGGCGGCCACCCTTCTGGTCGACCTGATCGTGCTGGTGGTCAAGTTCCCCTTGGGAGCTTGGGTGGTCCTGATCATCGTCCCGCTGCTGGTCGCCTACTTCTGGTCGGTGAGCCGCCACTACCAGAAGGTACGTGGAAAGCTGCAGAAGGAGACCACTCCGCAACCCTTGCTGCGGGCTCGGAGCACGGTGGTCCCGGTCAGGCGGATGGACTCCCCCACGGAGAGGGCCCTGCTGTACGCAGCGACCCTCGGACACCCGGTGGTAGTCCTCAACCTCAGCTCCGACAGCGAGATCGAAGAGCAGATAAGGGCAGTAGCGGCAAGAGCCCAAAGGGAGATGGGAGATCGACCTAACCTTCGGATCGAAATCAAAACCAAACCCGCCAGCCGCGGCGTAGGGGCGCTGTTGGAGTTGCTCGACGAGTTGCAGGGAGACCGGCGCGACGAGGTGATCACCGTGATGGTCCCCGAATACGTCACCAGCGCGGGCAACCTCGACCTTCTGCGGCGGCCCGGGTCCCTGAGGCTGAAATTCTCCTTGCTCCGGCGACGGGGGGTGGTGGTCGCCAGCTTTCCCGCGGAGTCAAAGGGCCACACCAGGACCGATGAGATAACCGGCAGTCGTCGGCGGGTTGCCCTGGTGCCGGTATCGGGGCTCGACATCTTGACGATGCGCGCTCTCAGCTACGCTCAGTCCATAGCCGACGAGGTGATCGCCATCCACGTCGCCACCGGTCAGCCCCAGGACCACCCGAGCGGTATGGAGGGTGAGACCGGCAAGGTGGGAGGGGATGATATTGGGCTGGAGCCCAATATCGAAGCCCGGATGCTGGCCGCAAGCTGGGCCTCCTGGATCGACATCCACCTGGGCCACGACGCACAGAACCCGCGGCCCGAGCTGGCGACGGTGCTCTCCCCCTACCGAACCGTGGTGCAACCGGTGCTGCGCTATCTGCATGTGTACCGGGAGAGCCACCGGCAGGCACTCTGCACGGTGGTCCTCCCGGAGCTGGTGACCAGGCACTGGTGGAATCAACTCCTCCACAACCATCGCGCCTTCCACATCAAGTCGGCGCTGCTGGGCCAGTCCGACTTCGCAGTTGCCGACGTGACCTATGACCTGGGTCAACCGTAGTCGGCCCAATAGACTAGATCCGATGAACCAAGAAACCATCTCCCTCACCAAGTTGGAAGCCGAGGCCCGTGCAGCGGTCATAAGGAACTGCGCCTACTTCCTGGAACTTGACTGTTCCCAGCCCACAGATCGCTACAGCTTCTCGGTCAGGATCGAGTTCGACGGCACCCCAGGGGCCAGGACCTTTGCGGACTGCCAGGTGGAGGTGGTCGACACGATCCTGTGGCAGGAGGAGGAGCTCAGCCTAGATCTTCTCGCAAACCAGCGAATCCAGCTTCCCTCCCTTCACGAGCGCAACGTGATTGAGGTGCGTGGCAGCTCCTCATACCACCGCACCGGCCTCGGGCTTCACCTCGCGGTGGACCCGTCTGACCAGGAGAGGTATCTGTACACCGACTTGGAGCCATCGGAAGCACCCCGGGTCTTCCCCTGCTTTGATCAGCCGGATCTGAAGGGAACGTTCAAGCTGCGAATCCGGGTTCCCCAGGATTGGACGGTGGTGTCAGCCGAGCCCGGCCGGGCCGGGGCCGCAGCAGATGCAGACGGCGCCCGGTGGTGGGACTTTCCGGCAACCATGCCGCTTTCACCGTACGTCCTGGGGATCGCCGCGGGCCGGCTCCATGCGGTGCGCCACCAACACCACGGCATCGCTGTT
Source organism: Candidatus Dormiibacterota bacterium (assembly GCA_027313505.1). Taxonomy (GTDB): domain Bacteria; phylum Chloroflexota; class Dormibacteria; order Aeolococcales; family Bog-877; genus AG-12. The sequence goes on along the minus strand of DAHVDN010000032.1, from coordinate 1,763 downwards.
GGACTCTATGCACCGCTCTCGCTGGGACAGGACCTGGAGAAGGCCGCACCGGATATCCTCGAGGTGACCGGCCAAGGGTTGGACTTCTACGCGGAGCTCTACGGGATCCCCTACCCGTTCACCAAGTACGACCAGGTCTTCTGCCTGGAGAAGGTCAACGGCGCCATGGAGTCACCCGGATGCGTGACGATCACGGATCGCCTGATCTATCGGGGACAGCCCTCCATGAGGGAACGGTCATTGCGAGCGGAGACCATCCTTCACGAGATGGCCCACATGTGGTTCGGGGACCTGGTCACCCTGCGGTGGTGGGATGACCTGTGGTTGAACGAGAGCTTCGCGACATTCATGGCGGCGATTGCCGGAGACAGGGCCACCGAGTTCGACGACTGCTGGACCTTCTGGGCCACCGCATTCAAGCAACTGGCGGTTGAGGAGGACCAGCACCTGACCTCTCACCCGGTGGTGACGGAAGTCCCCGATGTGGATGCTGTCCACCTGAACTTTGATCGGATCACCTATCAGAAGGGGGCGGCGGTCCTAAGGCAACTGGCAGCCTGGGTCGGGGAGAAGGCATTCTTCGAAGCGATCCATTCCCACCTCGAATCCCACCGTGGTGGCAACGCCGAACTCAAGGATCTGGTACGGGCACTGGAGGAGAGTTCCCACCGCGACATTCGCTCCTGGAGCCGTGCCTGGTTGGAGACCGTGGGGATCAACACTCTGCGCTGCGAGTTGGAGAGCTCAGGTGAGGGAATCGGATCCTCCCTGACCAAGGCGGTCGTCCTTCAGTCCGCCAGCTCCACACAGCCCACACTGCGACCGCACCGGATCGCAATCGGACTCTACGACTGGCTCGAGGGCCAACTGGAGCGGCGCCGAACGGTGGAGGTCGATATCGATGGGCCGAGGACCGATGTTCAACAGCTCGTCGGCGAGGGGCGGCCGCCTCTGGTCCTGCCGAACGACGGCGCCCTCACCTACGCCAAGGTTCGACTGGACCCCATCTCCCAGTTGACAGCCGAGAAGCATCTCAGCGAGATCAGTGACCCTCTGGCCAGGGCCGTACTCTGGGACGCCTGCTGGGACATGGTCAGGGATGCCGAATTACCCACAACCACCTATGTCCAGATGGTCATCCGCCACCTGGCACGGGAGACCGACCAATCCCTTATCCCGGTCGTCCTGGGGGGCGCCCGGTCAGCGCTGGCCATATATGGTGCGAGGGCCACCGGAGATGAGCTCGAGGCGCAGCTGGCCGAGATGTGCTGGGGAGCTCTTGCGCACAGCGACCAGGCGGGTCTAGGCCGGATTGCTTGGCTTCGGGCGTTCATCTCCGCGGCCATCACCGAGAGCCAGCTCGAGCGGTGTCAGGGGATGCTCCAAGAGGATGGGCTCCCGGTCGGGGTGGTGCTCGACCTGGAATTGCGCTGGCGGCTGGTGACCGCATTGGCGGCCAGGGGGGTCCTTGGGCTTGACGCCATAGAGAGGATGGCCAAGGCGGACCCCACCTCCACGGGATTTGTGCGCGGGATGGCGGCGCGGGCGGCGATGCCCTCCTTTGAAGTCAAGGAGTCGGTGTTCAAATTCCTAACCGAGGATGACCGGGCAACCGTCGAAGCCACCATCTGGGTGGGCAGGAGTTTCCGGGGGATACGGCGCGACGACCTGGTGGCACCCTTCATCCCCAGGTTCTTCGAGGCGGTCAACCGCTTGAGGCGCGACCGAGGACCGGACTACAGCCGGGATCTGAGTTACTGGTT
>DAHVDN010000031.1 GCA_027313505.1 Candidatus Dormiibacterota bacterium | reverse complement strand
CAACAGACGTGGGCCAACCGGCCACCTCCGCCACGCCAGGCGGAGGTGGGTACGGTCCATCCGGGGCTGCGTCGCGAATCGGCTGAGCGATGTATCGGGCTTGGGCCAGACCCGTCTCGCGAACTCTAGCCGCTAGCGCCCTCGCCATCGCCTGCGACCGATGCTGTCCGCCGGTGCAGCCAACGCCTATTCGCAGGACTGTGCGGCGCTGACCGACATAGAACGGAAGAAGCTTGATCAACATGGCGACAAAGCACTCAAGAAGGATGGCCGCGCCTGGCTGGCTGGTCACGTACTCGGCCACATCGGACTCGAGCCCAAGACCGTTCCGCAACTCGCTGACCCAATGAGGGCTGTCAAGAAAGCGGGTATCCAGAACCCAATCGGCAGTCGGCGGTGCTCCGTCCCGATAGCTGAAGTGAAAGAAGTCGACTCGTGGAACCTGACGAAACCGCCAGTCGTCAAGCAAATCAAGAAGGCGGCGTAATCCTCGCTCACTAGCCAAGCTGACGGAAGCGTGCGCCTTCCGTGGCAGGGCGGTCTTCCATTCAAGAGGGATCGGTTCCACAAAAACCAGCCAATACCGAACCAGAGCATCGTCCAGTGCCTGAACGGCGGTAAGCCCAGCTCTGTCGGTTACCAAAAGGACCAGATCGCGACTGCTACCCAAAGCCTCCAACGCACGAGGCGAGCAACCGGACAGTTCCCGGATCATCTCACAGTCATAGCCCCCCCGCTGGATGACGCCCTGTGCCTGACGTTGACGGGTCGGATTGCAAGTCATGACTACAAGCGACACAAATTCACCTCATTAACATAGGAACACTGACAAAACCCCGGCGGCATCTCACAGGACGACCCAACTGCCGCTCACGAAAGATGGTCCAAAACTGCAGCACCCAGACTTGGGTCTGGAGGGGCACAATCAGGACACGACGTTCCAACGCCGGGAACGTTGAGCCAGTACCCAGTGACTAGCGAGCGAGTCTCCTTAATATCGGCCAGAATCTCGGCCAAGCTCACCGGACCGCCGGACGGGTTGGTGCTAAGCCCCGCTAAGACCGTAGCCTGCGGATCGCGAGAGAGTACGGCCTTCGCAGCGTCGCTGACGAGACTGGTATACGGACCAGCTACCCGCTCAAGCGACTGGGCCTGGATCTCCACGTAGCCGGTACCGCCCGCCAATGCCGCGCCCATCTCCTCAGGAATGTTGGCCATTAGGTACCCCGATGACACGGAACCCGACCCCGGCGACAAAACTCGCGACAGATCGAGTCCCGGTGCGAGAATAGGGATCAACCCATGGAGGCGAGCAGCGGCGACGAACTGCCGCGCGTAACTTCCGACATTCTGCTGCTCTGCCAAAGGGGTGAAGGTCCAACTCTCGGGGTCATAGACGACTGCTCTAACAGTTCCTGGCGCAGACGCCCCCTGGAGCCATGCTTCCAACGCCAGAAAGCTTCGGAAGGCCATGACCGTGGTCGCCTTCACCCCGGGGAAGCTGGCGCCAGTCGAGCCGGCAATTTCCAACACATTGTCCCCTCGTAGCACGGCACCGACCGAAGTGATCGCAGCCATTTCGCGCAGAGCCTGTGAGGTTACGAGCCAACTTATCGAGGAACTTGCATGACGATTCGGCCCCCCTCCGTTACCCGGAGTAAAATGAGGCGGCGGGTTTGAAGAGAAGCTGCCGCAGCCAGCCAACATCGCGCCGACAAGCACCAACAAAGCGACCAAAACTCGCGCTCCACCAATCCCCGCCGGGCGCACGGCGCGTTGACGGTCACTACCCAAAGGTCCGTTTTGGACCCTGTCAACCCGTAGCATCAGGCTCGAAGTCCGGCAAACGTCTTGGTGCTCTTCCCGGCCAGGGCACGACTACAGCCCGGGTTGGAAGCGTAAACAGGCTCTCAATCATAATAGCCCGCCGCACGAGAATGTAGGCAGGAAACCAGAGCAGAAACCACGGCAAATATCGCGCATACCCATGCTTTGTGGCGATGACCGCAGTGCACGTGAGCATCGGCGCCACGGCTGATCCGAACAGCACCAGAACAAACCAAAGGTTCCTGGATCCCGAAGGCTGCTCTATGGCCCAGACAGCAGCATACAGATATACCACCGGCCTCACCATCATCATGAATCGGAAAACCGCCGCCCGGACGATCGATAGCCACACCCGGGGGCCCGCGGACGGGCCTTGGAATGGACCGTGTCTGGCGAACAAATGGGCGCCCGACCGGTACCAACGCAGTCGCTGCTCCCTGTACTCCGCCAACTTCGTCGGAACATCTTCATGAATTACGATGTCCCGGTCAAGAATTGCGCGGTACCCTAGCCGTCCCAATTGGAGGGTCAAGTCAGCATCCTCGCCGTTCATGCCAATAACCATGCCCCCTACGGCCCGGACAGGGCTTGGCCTAAACGCCTGGAAAGTACCGGGTATGCATGGGATAGCGTCTATCGCCTGAAGGCCGGGACGCACGAAGAGATAACCATACAGGCACTCGATGAGGCGCATGCGATGCACCCAGGACCCTGCCATTCGTGGGAAGGTTGAGCCGCCAACGTTACCCACCGTGGGATCCTCAAACCACCGGGGCAGACAGCGAAAGGCATTCGCACTGATGACGACATCTGCGTCGATTCGAACAGCGATCGGGCCCGTGACCCTTGCCAGTGCCGCATTCAAGGCGCTCGACTTACCGCCATGCGAGCAGTTGATTATCTCTCCAGAAACCGAGGTGAAGTGTGCGAGCGCGTCGCTAACGATCTCAACGGTGGCGTCCTCGGAGCCATCGTCAGCCAAGGTTAGGAGCACTCTGCCGGGGTACTCCCTCGCCGCAAGTTCGATCGAGTCCAGAGTATCGCGTATGCCGGATGACTCGTTATAGGCGCACATAATGACATGAATGTCAGGAAGGGAGGCAGCGGGGCTAGGATTCGGCTGGAATGCCCTGAACATACGAAGTATGAGGATGAATATCGTCCATAGCAGTGCGTAGGTCATGAAGCCCAGGAAAATGTATAACGAGTGACCCAGTGGCCCAAGAGTGATCACCACGGCCGTTCCCATCGCAAGAAGCGCGAGGACCGCTACGGCAATCAGTACAGCTTGCAACGTCAATACGCCGTACACACGCTTCACGATTGGCACCTGGCTGGGACGGGGAAGTACAAATGTAGTGAAGAAAACTCTCAACATGACCGTAGACCAGAGGATCATGTTGAGAATGATTCCCTCGATTCCGACGTACGCGACTGGGAAGCGGGTGGTGGCTGACAGGACTATGACCAGACAGTCGAGGAGAACCGCCATGCCCAAGTAGAGACCCGCGTGGAGCGCGATCGCAACTCGGCGGCCGGGCGTGGCCGGGATTACCACCGCTAAGGAAAGCATCGCTCCGGCAATCATGAATCGGAGACCGGTCTCCAGGTGGTTGGAGTAGGGAGCGATCGCGCCTGGCACCGGAAGTACCCACTGCCCGAGATCCAGCACGACCCCCGTGTAAAGACTACGAAGCTCTCCGCGGGCGGCCACAACAACAACTGCATAGACAGCGATCGCCGCGAAGAATAGAATGAGCCGCCCCAATTTCGCCGGATGCGGCAGTTCAATCTGCACACTCCCCAGGCCATCGCCGCAATCAACTGATGGGTGGTGTCGTACGGACCAAAACACCCAAGTAATGGCCGTGCCCAGCAGACAGATGATGGCGGCGAGGTGGTAGCCTAAGACCATCGGAATTTCAAACTAGGGGCGGTGCCGATGCTCACTTCTGCCACCAGCGCGGCCGCAAGCGAACTCGGGGGCACCCGACCGGTGTACCCGACCGGTCTGACGGCGCCACTATCGGAAGATTGACCGCGCCGTCGGCCATTCCAAAGCCTGTTTGGCTGATGACCAGCAGGGCATTGCGGCTCTCGATTGCTGCCGGTGCCAGCGAACCCACGTTCGCGGACGGGACACGGGTAGTACTCGGCGGTCCGCCCCCGTCGGGTGGCCCATGGGCACAGGTGCGCTATATACCTGGCTTCACATGCGCCTCTGCAGCAGAGATCGAGGCGGTTCTGGCCCAACCCGTCCATCCATCCCGGCTCTCTCTTATCCTCTACGATCTCGAAGGATGGGCGTTCACTCCGGCACGCGAACGTCGTGAACCGGGACGGTTCGTGGTGGCGGCTAAGTCTGCTGTGTTCGGAACGAGTACTCTTCTCGGGGTCGCGCCCTCGCTCACACTGGCCGCTCAACTTCAGCCCGGGAGCCGTTCTCCGGAGCAAGCTTACTTCCGCTCTGGTCTTGTCGCGGGGATGGCGCCGGTGGTCGACTTGTACCACATTCAAAGTCAGCGGTTCGAAAGAGAGCCTGACCGATTTGCAGAGTTTGTAAGAACCGTTCGAGACGAAGTCACGCGTCTCAATCCCGACGCAGTCGTAACTGCTGGGCTGAGCGCCAATCCACCGGGTCCGCCCGTGACGGCTGGTCAGCTGTTGGCCTGTATCGACCGAACCGGAGACTATGTTGATGGGTACTGGTTGAACGTGCCACGCCGTGGACCAAAGTGTCCTCGGTGTCGGCCTGAGAATCCGGATTTGGCGGCGGAGGTGATGAACTGCATAGGTGCCAGCCAAGGCAAGTTGCTCGCATGGCCGTCCAACCCTGGGTGAGTCAGCGTCCCGGTAAGAAGGCCACATTTGCAGATAGACCCATCAGGGCGAACCCAAGGGAGCGTGTCAGACTCAATACGACATCATAGTTAGCCGCACCGTTGGCGTACACCGGTGCGGAGTCGATGCGGGTGACCAAGGCTGGAATCTGGCCGGAACGGCCCGAGACCGTAACTCTGGCCCGCTCGCCCAAACGAATCGAAAAGATCTCGCTTTGCGGAACCGATGCTACTGTCAACCAGTCCCCTGAGGGATAGAAGACGAACATCGGACTGCTCGACGGTGTTCCGGACACTGCCGGAGCCTGGGGGGCTGGCGGGAACAGGCTGAACCCGGCCGGTGAAGGAACTTGGGTTCCGCTGACCAGCCCAGAGCTGACACCGGAGGGACCCGCTAGATCACCAACTGTACCCCCCACTAATGCGATGCGCCCGTTTCTGGGGGCCAGGATGCTGGAGTCTTGGATGGCCTGCCGATCGGCTGCGATGGCTGTCTGGTCTCGGGCCACCGAGGCCTCGGCAGCGGCGACTTGAGTACTCAGGCCCGAGGACGAGCCGCTTGCCAGCGCATTTTCCGCCAAAGCTACGCGCGTCTGGGCGGCTCCTACCGCGGCACGAGCGGCGGTCTGGGCCTGTGGAGTGGTCGCGGCGCCCAGTTGAGCTTCAGCACCTGAGAGCTCCTGCTGAGCGAGAGTAACCTCCAAGGACAAGCTGGTCGCCAGAGCGCTCTGGGCTCCCGGAAGGGCGGTTAGAGTGGCCTGGTCCGCTGCCAAAGTAGCCTCGTCATACGTTAGCCGCAACTCATCGGTGGTTATGTTCTGAGTTGCAAGCACCTGCCCCGCCCTCACTGAAGCACCCTGTGCGGCCGAAACGCTCGCGATCTGGCCCTCAGTCGCAAATTGAAGGTAAGAGAATGATGGAGGTTCGACGACCGCTGGATAGGCCGGCGGCCCCCCAAAGAGGGCGCTCCGGACGACCCAGAGTGCCGTCCCAGCAACCGCCAAGACCAGGACTGCGGCCGCAACCACTTCAATCCGACGCCGGAGTCTCGATCCTCCATCTCCCACCCGTGGAGGGGCGATGGGCCAACTCAAGTCGGGCCGGCCGACGACTTCAATCGGCGCGTCTACGGCGAGGGCGTGCTGCACCTCGTCGGCGCGTGTCTCAGGTTTTACCGCCATCTTGGAGCCCTCCCAGCTCGAACTCGGAGTCGCCATCTTCGGGTACCGAGAACAGGTTCTCGACCCCACACCCGACCAGGCGCCACGAAGCGGACCCACTGCCGCTCCGAATTTTCCCCTCCCCCGAACGAACCCGGATTGGATCGCCGCCATCTTGCCGAAGCCCGCCCCTACCAGCCCGGCCCGCCAGACAGCTGAATCAACTTGCCTGGCTCTCCGTCCGTTCTTCCAGATTCGGGCCCCTGCTGACCTCCCCTCCCAACTCTAAGCCGTGCCAACCCTCCGTGTGCAATTAGCGCCAGTGGCTAAGGTGTTGAAACGCAAGAGTAAAGGGGCGTCACCAATCTGTCAAGAGCCCCATCTGCCTCGCCAAGAACCTCGACCTGGGTAGCCCGGGTATCGGGAAGACGCTGTTGATTCTCCTCGGCACGGTAGGTGGCGGTGATGGTGTTTCGGCCAACTCGGGGCGCGACACCGTCTCGTACGGCAAGGGGTGGAGTTCCGGCAGCGAACTCCGGACCGGTTTGAGTGGAGAGGGAGAATGGATCCTACCTTCTTGAGTGGGGGAGCTTGACCTACCGGCCCCGTCGAGACGCTCCGTGGGCGGCCACGGCTGATGATGCGCCAGTAGGTGCCCAGGGGTCCCTGGGCAGCGGGCTGAAGATCAGTTCCAGTCACCAAGCTCAGCGTCGACCGGCCCGTGGCCCTAATGCGCCTGGGCCAGCTGGGCCCCGCCCACCCAGCCCCCGAGCTGGGGAGTCGCGTACAAGTGGAGCATCAGCTCCTCAACCGGTGCTGCGCTCTGCTCCCTCGAACCTCGAGCTTCAACCGGTGGTCCGAGCTCAGTGGGGCTATCCTCCGGCAATAAGGGCCTGCACCACACCATGACGACAACAGAAGACGAGCGCCCTCCCGGTGTCCTGGAACTTGGACTTGGCGAGCGGGGGATGCTTCTTGTCGTCGTTCGCTCGCCGGCCGATGTCACGGATGTCGGACTCCACCAGACATATCACGCGGTCGTCCGGTTTCCGCCGGGCTCCGATTTCCGAGCTCGCAAGCGCAGCGGCACTCCCGCGAAACCGAATCGGTCTCTGAGCTGGTTTTCCAGATATCGGGCATAGCTGAAGTGAAGCAGCTCCGGATCATTCACGAACAGGGCAAAGGTTGGGACCCGACTTCGGGCCTGGACCGCGTAATACAGGTGAAGGCGGCGACCACCTCGGCCACTTGGAGGAGGTCTGCGGTCCAGTGCCTCTCTCAGGAACTGATTCAGGGTGGGAGTGGGGATTCTCATCGCACGGGCAACTCCGAGGGCAAAGGCCGCTGGCAAGAGTTTGGCGATTCCCCGACCAGTGCTGGCACTGGTGAAGAGAAAAGGGGTGCCGGGGGCGAAGTCGTAGGCGGAGCGCAATTCCTTGAGCAAGGCTCTATCCCTCCTCTCGTCGGCGTCGAGCAGGTCCCACTTGTTGACCGCGATCAGGGTCGCGGCGCCAGCCTCCCTGGCGCGCCCCGCGATATGACGGTCCTGGGCTCGCAGTGGAGTCGTGGCATCGACAACCAGGAGCGCGACGTCCGCCCTCTCCACCACTTGCAGTGCCCGAAGCAGGCTGTAATAGTCGGCGTCCTTGGTAGCACCGGGCCGCCTCATACCAGCTGTGTCCACCAACAGGATCGGGCCGTTGGGGGTGGCAATCAAGGTGTCCACCGGGTCCCGAGTCGTTCCCGCGACGGTACTGACGAGGGAGCGGTCCTGCCCCAGGACGGCATTCAGAATCGACGACTTACCAACGTTGGGCCTGCCCACGATCGCGCAGCGCAGGAGGTCCGCGTTGTCGGTGGTCGGCGAGACGCGAGTGTCAGCTGGTGCCGGAAGTAAGGTGACCACGCGATCGAGGAGGTCCCCAGTACCGCCGCCGGACAAAGCGCTTATCTCCACGGGGTCTCCGAATCCCATCTCCAGAAACTCGGCAGTGAGGAGTCGGTCCTCCCTTCCCTCGTGCTTGTTAGCGACCACCAGCACCGGCTGGCGGGCCCGGCGCAAAATGTCCGCGACTTCCAGGTCTCCGGTGGTCAGCCCAGCTCTTGCGTCCAGCACAAAGCAGATTACGTCGGCCTGGGTGAGCGCCATCATGGCCTGAGCCTGGGTGTTGCTCGGCAGATCCCCCTCCGGATCCTCCTTGGCAACCCGGTCCAGGCCGGCTGTGTCGACGACGGTGAAGGCGACGCCTCTCCACTCCGCGGTCCCATAGATCCGATCCCGAGTCAGGCCCGGCTGTTCCGACACTATTGCCCGCCTCTCCCCGATCAGCCGATTGAACAAGGTCGACTTCCCGACATTGGGGCGGCCGACCAGAGCAACCACCGCCGAGGGGGCGGCGCCGGATCCGACCCCATCCGGCGACCGCTTACGTCGCGCCCCCCCCGCGCGCGCTCCCGGCACCTAGGTTGTCTCCAACAGAGGTCGACCGGTCATTTGATGCGGAACCGGGAGTCCCATCGCCACCAGCAAAGTGGGAGCGACATCCCGCAGCCCCCCTCCTTCCCGCAAGGTCGCCCCCTCCTCGGTCATGATCAGGGGCACCCGATTCGAGGTGTGCGAGGTCAACGGGGTACCGTGGTCGTAGGCCAGCATCTGTTCAGCATTCCCGTGGTCAGCGGTGATCATGAGCAGGTAGCCCGTTTTGGCGGCCACTTGAGCCAGACGCCCGACGCAGAGGTCGACGTATTCAACAGCGCTGACCGTCGCGCTGAGGTTCCCGGTGTGACCCACCATGTCGGCATTGGCGTAGTTGACAAGGATCAAGGTGGCGTCACCGCGCTTCATCTGCAAGACCACGGCATCGGTGACCCCTTCAGCCGACATCTCCGGGCAGACATCATAGGTCGCAACTCTTTGTGAGGGCACCAGCAGCCGTTCCTCGCCAGGGAAGGGCGTCTCCTCTCCACCATTGAAAAAGTAAGTCACGTGCGCGTACTTCTCGGTTTCAGCCACATGGAACTGGTTCATCCCTGCTGCCGAGACAACTTCGCCTATGGTCGCGTCAACCAGGGGCTTGGGGAAGGCGATTCGCACCGGAAGGGCGTCATCGAACCTGGTGAATGTGACTAGCTCCAGACCTGCCAACCGGGGTCCACGAGCGAAACTCGAAAACCCTCGATCAACCAACGCGTGGCAGAGCTCCCTGGCCCTGTCCGGGCGAAAATTGCAGTGGATCACCAAGTCGTTCGCCCGGATCCGGCCGTCGACTCCATCGGGCTCGACCACCAACCTCGGGCTGATGAATTCGTCCGTGGTACCTCCGGAGTAGGACTCCTGCAGATACGCGACAGGATCCTTGACTATTTCCCTGTCGAGTCCCAGCAGAGCCCGGTAGGCGAGACGGACCCGCTCCCACCTCCCGTCCCTATCCATGGCGTAGTACCGACCGGACACTGAGGCCACGCGGCCCACTGCCATATCTCTCAGCTTGCTCTGGATCTCCTCCAGATACCCAGCACCAGCGGTCGGTGGGGTGTCGCGTCCATCCGTGAAGGCATGTACATTGACCCGTGTCAACCCCATCCTGCCCGCCAACTCACAGACGGCCAGCAGGTGGCTCTGGTGGCTGTGCACTCCCCCGGGGGAGGCGAGCCCCACAACGTGGAGGCTGGCCCTTCGACCGCGACAGTCCCGCATTGCCTGGACCAAAAGCGGATTCTCAAAGAACGAGCCGTCCAGAATTGCCTGGTCTATCCGAGTCAGGTCCTGAAGTACGACCCGGCCGGCGCCGATCGTCAAATGCCCGACCTCTGAATTGCCCTGTTGCCCTGCAGGAAGCCCGACCGCCAGCCCGCTGGCCTCCAGCAGGGTGTGTGGATACCGGCTTGCCAAGCGGTCAATCTCCGGCGTGTGGGCCAGCGCCACGGCGTTCCCCCGTCCAGGAGGGGCATCCCCCCACCCGTCGAGAACACAGAGGACTGCGCGATGCGGGGGTTGGCCAGGCTTCATTCCCAAGCTCGTCTCAGCAGGCAAAGCTCATCCACTGCTCGCGTCGTCGGCCGTCTTTGACGGCCGCGCCGCCTAAACCACTCACCGGTCGGAAGCGGCCACGATCCCGCAGAAGTCAGCCGCGCGCAGGCTCGCTCCCCCAACAAGGGCCCCGGCTATCCCTTCCACCCCCAGCAGTGAAGGAGCGGATTCGGCTGTCACGCTCCCACCGTAAAGGATGCGCACCCCGTAACCCTCGCCCCGAGCTGCCTGTTCGATGACCAAGCGAAGGATGCGGGCGGCCTCTCCAATGTCTGTGAAATCAGCCGCAGCACCTGAGCCAATCGCCCAGACCGGCTCATAGGCGACGGTGCACCGGCAAACCTCTTCGTGGGTCAGCCCCAGAAGGCCAGCCCTAGCTTGACGGGTGAGAACCTCGGCAGTCAGTCCCGCACGACGCTCCTCATCGGTCTCACCAACTGCCAGGATAGGGCAAAGATCAGCTTTCAGGACCGACTCCAGCTTGGTCCTGACGATTGCATCGGTCTCGTGGAAGAGGTGCCGGCGCTCGCTGTGGCCCACTAGGACGTACTGGCACAGACCTGACAACATCGAAGCGGAGATCTCACCTGTCACGGCGCCGGATTCAGCCCAGTGGCAGTTCTGGGCCCCAAGGGCGACACGGGAGTCCGCCAGCAGCGCGGCTCCCACCGCCGAAAGGCAGGTGAATGGTGGCAACAGAAGCACCTCGGCGGAGGGCAGTCCGGGCAGCCGGGAGAGTATGTCCGTGGCAAGTGCGGCGCCTTCAGTGACGGACAAGTTCATCTTCCAGTTGCCGGCGATGAGCGGTCGCGGGGTGCGCACTAGCCGTCACCAGGCAGAGGTTTGGCATCTAGGAGAGCGGCCACACCGGGTAACTCGCGGCCCTCGAGAAACTCTAGGGTCGCGCCCCCACCAGTGCTGATATGGGTGAAGCCGGCGGCGAGCCCAAAGCTCTGAATGGCCGCCTGGAGGTCGCCTCCTCCGGTGACACTTATGGCACCGCTGTTCGCTATCGCCTCGGCCAGCCCTCGGGTGCCGGTGGCAAAAAGCGGATTCTCGTACACACCGAGCGGCCCGTTCCACACCACAGTTCCCGAAGTAGTCACGAGCTCAGACCACCTGGCGACCGTCTTTGGGCCGACGTCTAAGAGCATCCCTGAGGCAGGCATCCTCCCTGCATCGCAGACCTGCACCCGTGACGCTGGAGCGCCGGCGTCAGGAGCCACCACGACATCAAGCGGCAGCTCGATCGCTGCCCCTCCAGCTTCCGCGTCCCTGGCCAAATCCAGCGCGGTGGCCACGAAGTCCGGTTCGACCAGAGAGAGCCCCACTTCCAAGCCGCTAGCCTTCAAGAAGGTGGCGGCCATCGCCCCGCCCAGGCACAGAGTGTCGACCAAAGGTAGGAGGTGACGAATGACACCCAGCTTGGTGCTTAACTTGCTACCTCCCATGATCGCCAGGAGTGGGTGAGCCGGGTTGTCCAGGATCCGGCCCAGTTGCTCCAACTCCGTTTGCATGAGCCGACCGGCGTATGCCGGGAGAAGGTGTGCAACTCCCTCGGTCGAAGCATGAGCGCGATGCGCAGTACCGAAGGCGTCGTCGACGTAGATGTCGGCGAGCGATGCCAGCTGGGCACTGAAGATGGGGTCGTTGGTCTCCTCCTCGGGCCAAAACCGGACGTTCTCCAGCATCAGCAGGTCGCCGGGCCGAAGCAGCCGGGCCATCTGGTCAGCCTCCTCCCCCACAACCTCGGGACAGTAGGCGACGAGTTGGTTGAGCAGTCTTCCGAGATGAGCGGCGAGAGGGGCGGTGCTGAGAGCCGGGACCGGCACTCCATTGGGACGCCCCAAATGGGTGACCAACACTACTGAGGCCCCTCTGGCGCTGAGCTCCTGGATCGTCGGAAGAGATGCGCGGATTCGACTGTCGTCGCGGATCTCCCCATCCGTAGTCAGCGGGACGTTGAAGTCGACCCTGAGCAGGACCCTCCGGCCCTCTACCGGTGCCACGTCCAGTCCGGCCTTTCTGGTTGGTTCCATGGGTACCAGTGACCTAGCTCAGGCGGAGGGCGACCATCGACGCGAGGTCCGCCACCCTGCACGAGTATCCCCACTCGTTGTCGTACCAAGCCAAGACCTTGAGCAGCCGGTCACCGGACATGAGGGTGGATGGCCCGTCGACGATGGATGAGTGGGAGTTCCCTGCAAAGTCTATGGACACCAGGGGCTCATCCTCTACAGCCAGGATCCCCTTGAGGGGCCCGGCAGCGGCCGCCCTTAGAGCAGATCCAACCTCATCAACCGTCGCCCTGCGGGTGAGGGTTACCGTCAGATCGACCAGCGACACATTCGGCGTCGGCACCCGGATGGCCATCCCCTGGAACTTACCCTCCAGCTCGGGTAGCACGAGGGCCGCCGCCTTGGCGGCTCCCGTCGACGTCGGGATCAAGGAGAGTGCGGCGGCGCGGGCCCGCCGGAGGTCCTTGTGGGGCGCATCGAGCAGTCGCTGGTCAGAGGTGTAGGAATGAATTGTGGTCATCAACCCGTTGTCAATGCCGAAAGAATCGCTGAGGACCTTGGCCACCGGGGCCAGGCAGTTGGTGGTGCAGGAGGCGTTCGAGATTATGTTGTGGCTGGCCGGCTGGTAGCTTCTGTCGTTGACTCCCATGACGATTGTGATGTCCTCTCCCTTGGCAGGAGCGGTGATGATCACTTTGCGAGCCCCTCCGGCACTCAGGTGCAGCCGAGCCTTGTCGGCCGAGGTGAACAGCCCCGAAGCTTCGATGGCCAGTTCTACCCCGAGCCTGGCCCAGGGCAACGACTCCGGGCTGCGCTCAGACAGCACAGCGACTTGGTTGCCATCGACCAGTAGGTGCCCTCCATCGACGGCCACGGTGCCGGGGTAGGGACCGATTATCGAGTCGTGCCGCAGGAGGTGAGCCAACACCTCGGGACTGGTGATGTCGTTGACAGCCACCACCTCCAGACCATCCACCTCCCGGAGAGCTCGAAACACATTGCGCCCGATCCGGCCGAACCCATTGATACCAACCTTCACGGTCATGGCCTTACTCCTTTCAGAATTCCCAGGGATGGAGCTCGCCGGTTCGTCCTTCCTGTGGCCGAGTATAGAAGCGGGAAGCCGGGGATACCCTCGTCATCCACCAGCCTGCCGGAGCAACGGGGCCGAGTGTAAGGGTGGGAGCCTCGGTGATCAGGGGGCGATATCGCGCAGGCCGTGACCTGGGTGATCAGTCGCGAAGGTCCCGGTGCCACTGGATTGCCAAAGCCCCACTCTGCTGGAGGCGGGCTCCAAACTCTTCGACGATCGCGACCGAGCGATGGAATCCGCCGGTGCAACCAACTCCGATCCGAACCATCGGGCGCTCCTGCCCGGTCCATGCTGACAGCTCATCCCCAACGGTTCGTTCCATTCCCTCCAGGAGTTGCTTGGCCAGCGGCTGCTCCAGAACGAAATGGCGTACCGCGGGCTCGAGCCCTGAAAGCGGACGGAGCGACTCATCCCAGTACGGATTCCTGAGCGCCCGGGCATCGATGCACCAGTCCAGGTCCAGCGGGATGCCTTCCGGGAACGCGAACGAGCTGACCGCAAATATTGGTCGCTCCTCCTGCCCCAGACCAGCCTTGAGAAGTCGCCGGATGAGACCGCGAAGTGCCGGAGCGTTCAAGCCGGTGGTATCGAGCACCGCCCGGGAGCGGATCCGGGCCGAACGCTGTCGCTCAAGGCTTCGACGGCGAATCCGCACGGCCTCGGCGATTGAAGGCAGCGGCGTCTGTCCCGCCGCACCGCCCTCGACCGCAACACTCCACTCCATTCGGCTCTCGAGCCGAAGCAAGAGGTCCCAGCGTTTGGCCGCAAGTTCCAAAGGGTTCTCTGCCGAAGTCAAAATGGCAGTGCCATCCCACTCGTCGACCTCCATGCCGGCCGCCCGCAGTTCCTCCGCCACAGTGGCGACACCTGCCCCGGGAGGTCCGAAGACCAGCACCGTCTTAGCCGCCCTCACAACAGCTCCTTGATGGCAGCCGCAACAGCCCTCGTGACTCCAGGAACTGCGACCAGTTCCTCCAAGGATGCGTCCCTGATAGTGGCCAGGGATCCAAATGCCTGCAGCAGGGCACGCTTCCGCTTCGGGCCGAGGCCCGAGACCTCGTCAAGGCGACTCTTGAACCCCGCCTTTCGGCGTCGTTCCCGGTGCCTTGTGATCGCAAAGCGATGAGCCTCGTCTCTCACTCTCTGGACGAGAAAGAGTGCAGCCGAGCCCTGAACCAGATGAATTGGCTGCCCGCCGCCCACCTGATGCATCTCCTCGAACCGCTTCGCTAGTCCGAAGTGAGGAATATGCTCCAATTTCAACGCCACCATCGCACGGTGTGCAGCCGCCAGCTGGCCCGCTCCCCCATCCACGATGATCAGGTCCGGACTCACCCCCAAGCTCTGCTCCCCGGGGGACCCGGAGGACTGCAGATGGGATAGCCGGCGCATGATCACCTCCTCCATGCTCGCGAAGTCATTGGGGCCCTCGACGGTCCGGATCCCAAAGATCCTGTAGTCGGAAACTCTGGGCCGCCCTTCCCCGAACACCACCATCGAGCCAACGCTCTGCTGTCCCATGGTGTTACTGATGTCGTAGCACTCGATTCGGTGCGGAACCCCGTGCAGGCCGAGCTGTTGCTGCAGGTCGGCCAGCGCGGCCGCTCCCCGCTCGTCGTCAAAATCCCGGGCGACAATGGATTGCGCGACGGCCGCGCGCGCCGTCTCTTCAGCTCTGGCGATCATGGACACAAAGAATCCTCGTCTCGGGGTTCGAAAGGCGACTGGGCCGCCCCTCAAGTCCTCCAAATAGCTTCCTAGTACGTCCGCACCCTCCGGGATCTCAGGAACGAAGATGGTTGCGGGGATCGCGGTGGCTTTGGCGTAGAACTGACCGACGAAGCTCGTAATTATCTGCTCCGTCGGCAGATCGCCGACACCTTCCAGTCCATGGCGTTCGACGCGGTGGAGTCGGCCGTCCCGAATCGTCATGACTGCCGCCACCCCATGGCCGCCGTCCAAAGCCAGCCCTATGACATCGACCGCAGACCTGGTTCTGGGCGCGGTCACCTGCTCTTCGGAAAGCCGACGCACTACCCTGGCCCGGTCACGAAGTTTGGCCGCCAACTCGAAGTCCATGGTCCGACTGGCGCTCTGCATCGACGCCTCCAGACTGGAAACCACCACCTCGGTGTGCCCGGACAGGAAGGCTGCCGTGTCATCCAGTAGGGATCCGTATGCCGCGGCCCCGATCTTGCCCTCGCACGGGCCAGCGCAGATTCCCAGATGGTAATCGAGACAGACTCGGCCCCTCCGGAAGACCGGGTCGGGGCATGCTCTGAACGGAACGGCAGACCGCAACTCCCGAAGCGACCCGCGAATTGTCTTGGCATCGGTGTACGGGCCAAAGTACCTCGCCCGGTCAGCCAAGGTCCGCCTGGTAAGAGTCGGCCGGGGAAATTCCGCCGGATCCGCAGTTGCGGGGGGCCTCCCGGGTGGGGGACTGATCGGGTGCGGGATTCGAACATAGAGATAGTTTTTGTCATCCCGTAGACGGACGTTGAACCTCGGATGGTGGCGCTTAATAAGGATGTTTTCCAGGATCAGCGCCTCCTGTTCCGATCCGGTCGCGACCACCTCGAAGTCATGAACCATCTCCACCAGCCGCCGGGTCCGGGCGGGATGGGATTCAGGGGCGGTGAAATAGCTGCGGAGTCGCTGGCGTAAGGATGCAGACTTTCCGACATAGATCACATCGCCGTTGGCATTGCGGAACAGGTATACCCCGGGGCTGAGCGGCGTGGCTCGAAGGCGCGCCCGGAGGAGCTCTCGGCGCTGCACCAGCGGCAGCTTTTGGACGGCCCCGTCCGGCAAGGAACTCGCCTCAGATCCAGCCTTCAACTCCACTGACCTAACGCCCTCGGGCCCGTGCCCAACTAGTGAATTCCAAGAACCCCGACTGCCATCCCTACCGTGAGCAGGATGGCGAAGACCACCAGAAAGATCACACCGCCGATGCAGGCGATCCTCTGCCAGCCCTGGAAGGTAGCCGGTCGATGATCCATTTTGTCTGACTCCGACGGACTCACACCGCAACCTTTGAGGGGTAGTTGGTGCGACCCGGCCGTGAGCGCTGTAGAAGGGGTCGCAGGAACTGGCCGGTGGCTGACCTACGCGCCCGGGACACAACCTCGGGAGTCCCCTCGGCGACCAGTAGTCCGCCCCTGTCACCACCCTCGGGCCCGAGCTCGATTATCCAGTCGGCCGATTTCAGCACATCCAAGTTGTGCTCGATCACAACCACACTGTTCCCTTGGTCGACCAATCTGTGGAGTACCTCCAGGAGACGCCCGACGTCAGCGAAGTGGAGACCGGTAGTCGGCTCGTCGAGAATGTAGAGCGTACTGCCGGTGCTCCGCCTTGATAACTCAGTTGCCAGTTTGACCCGCTGCGCCTCGCCCCCACTGAGTTGGGTGGCGGGCTGGCCCAGATGCACGTAGCCCAGTCCCACGTCGCTAAGGGTCTGCAATTTCCTGGCAATCCCCGGCTGGTTGCGAAAGACCTCCAGCGCCTCACTCACCGACAACCCCAGGACGTCGGCTATGGAGTGCCCCTTGAAGTGGACCTCCAACACCTCCTGAGTGTAGCGCTGGCCCTTGCAAACCTCACACGTGACGTAGATGTCGGGAAGAAAGTGCATTTCTATTTTGATGAGGCCATCTCCCTCGCAGGCCTCGCATCGGCCGCCCCTCACATTGAACGAGAATCGCCCAGGTCGGTACCCCCTCACCCGCGCCTCCGGGAGCTGGGCGAAGAGCTCCCGAATAGGTGTGAACAGGCCGGTATAGGTGGCTGGGTTGCTCCGCGGAGTTCGTCCGATGGGAGCCTGGTCAACATCCACCACCTTGTCCAGCTGATGGAGACCATCGATGAGGTCATGCGCCGATGGGCGCTGCTTGGCGGAATAGAAATGCTGGGCAAGGTGTCGGTAGAGGATGTCATTCACCAGGGTGCTCTTCCCTGATCCGCTCACGCCTGCCACCCCCACGAGGCAGCCGAGCGGGAACCTGACATCGATCTGCTTCAGGTTATTAGCTCGAGCTCCCCGTACCACGAGCTCACCTTTTGGCTCCCGCCGTTCACCAGGTACCGGAATGGATGTCTTGCCGGTCAAATACTGACCGGTGATCGACTCCTTGACGGCCATTACCTCGGCGACTGAACCTGCAGCCACGACTTGGCCGCCGTGCTCACCAGCGCCCGGCCCCATGTCGACCACGAAGTCGGCGCTCCTGATCGTCTCCTCGTCATGCTCCACGACCACGACGGTGTTGCCTAGGTCGCGCAGCCGAAAGAGCGTCGCCAGGAGCTTGGCATTGTCGCGTTGGTGAAGCCCGATGCTGGGCTCATCGAGTATGTAGAGGACCCCAGTCAGCCGGCTGCCAATCTGGGTTGCCAGCCGGATTCGCTGGGCCTCCCCGCCGGAAAGAGTGGCTGCGCCACGATCCAGAGTCAGGTACTGGAGCCCGACGTCCACGAGGAAGCCCAGCCTCTCCCGGATCTCCTTGAGGATCCTTCGAGCTATCTCCTGCTCCCTAACTGGAAGCTTCCAGGCGTCGACCTCGACTAGGGCGCGCTCCACCGGAAGAGCGCAGAACTCCATGATGCCCATCCCCGACACCGTGACCGCCAGGAACTCTGGGCGCAGCCGCCGCCCCCGGCAGGTCGGGCATGGACGCTGCAACATCAGCTTTTCGATCGACTCCTTCACGGCCGCCGACTCGGTCTCTCGGTAACGCCGCTCCAGATTTGGGATCACACCCTCGAATTTTGCGCGGAAATTGTGGGTACGTCCGCTGGCTGAGCGCATCGTCATGGCGGTCGTCTGCCCGGGTTTCAGTCCGTACAGCAGCAGGCGCTGCTGGGGCTGGCTCAGGGATGACCACGGTTTGCTGACCGGGATCTTCTGCTCGCGGCAGACCGCCTGAATCAGCTCATCCATCCACTGCTGCGCTGGTCCCCAGCTCCACCCCGAAATCGCGCCCTCCGAGATGGAGAGGTCCGGATCAGCGATGAGCGTGTCAGGGTCCACCTCCAGCCTGGCCCCCAGACCAGTGCAGGCAGGACAGGCCCCGTGGGGGTTGTTGAACGAGAAGTTGCGCGGTTGAGGCTCCTCCATCGAGATCCCATCGTAGAC
Organism: Candidatus Dormiibacterota bacterium; assembly: GCA_027313505.1. Lineage (GTDB taxonomy): Bacteria > Chloroflexota > Dormibacteria > Aeolococcales > Bog-877 > AG-12. Next base: position 18,887 of record DAHVDN010000031.1, on the reverse strand, counting down.
ACAGGCAAATCGCTGGGAGAACAAGAGATCATCCATTGGGACCGCCGCGTCCGCACCTGCCACCACTACCGTGCCCCCACTGAGGCTCGCCGCCTGCTCGCAGGATTCGCGAAGGCGGGAGATCTGCTCACGATCCACCACTAACCGATCCACCACGATCTCAACGTCGTGCTTGTAGCGCTTGTCCAGCGCTGGCACCTCGTCCAGCTCATGGACGACCCCGTCCACTCGAGCCCGCACATAACCCTGGCGCCGGGCGGCTTCGATGATCGCCTGGTGCTCCCCCTTCCTGCCCTGCACCATCGGAGCCAGGATGAGGATTCGTGCCCCCTGTGGCAGGAGCGCCACCTGCTCGGCGATCTGCTCGACTGTTTGCCGGGAGATCTCCCGGCCGCACTTGGGACAGTGCGGGTGGCCCACTCTGGCATACAGGAGCCGCAGATAGTCGTAGACCTCGGTGACCGTTCCCACCGTCGAACGCGGATTTCTCCCGGCTCCCTTTTGGTCAATCGAAATGGCCGGTGAGAGGCCGTCAATGTGATCGACGTCTGGCTTCTCCATCTGCCCCAGGAACTGACGGGCATAGGCCGACAGCGACTCCACGTAGCGGCGCTGTCCTTCCGCGTAGATCGTGTCGAACGCCAGGGACGACTTCCCCGATCCACTGAGGCCAGTTATGACCGTCAGCCTGTCGCGAGGAATGTCGATATCCACATTCTGGAGATTGTGTTCCCGCGCGCCCCGTACTGCCACGTAAGCCTGAGCCATCCCTCCTAGCCTACCCGCCCCAGGCACCTCTCCTCCCCCAGGCAGATCGATCAGCTCCGGGCGCCGTCTGGGGCCCCAGGGCAGGTCTGGGCAAGTCCAACAATCTGGGCTGTTGCGAGGCAGTGCGAGACAAACATGTGTTCTATCATAGCCGACGAACAGTGGTCGCGGGGTCGGCGGGACGGGCGGCCCGCGACCTGCGACACTTCACTGAGATGTTCAGCAGTCCCGATGGCCGACTGCCTCGGTGGCCATCCATCGCCGAGCTTGCTGCGGGGGCCCGCGGTGGGACCGTGTCGCCGACTGAGATGGTTGAGGAGAGCCTGCGACGCATTGAGCGCCTCAACCCTGCGCTCGACGCCTTCGTCGCCATGCGCGCGGAGTCGGCGATGGAGGAGGCCCGTTCGGCGGAGGCCCGGATCCTGAGAGGTGAGGGGCGGTCCCTGGAAGGTGTCCCACTGGCCGTCAAGGACAACACGGCGGTGATTGGAATGGCGGTGACGCGGGGTTCCCACAGCACCGGGTCGTCCTTGGCTGTGGAGGACGCCGAAATCGTCGCACGGTTACGCAGCGCCGGCGCGATTGTGGTCGGGAAGACCAACCTCCCAGAGTTCGGGGCAATACCGGTCACTGAGAGTGAACGCCTCGGCACGTGCCGTAACCCGTGGGACCTCAGTCTCACGCCCGGGGGCTCAAGCGGGGGATCAGCGGCGGCCGTCGCGTCCGGAATGGTGCCGGCTGCTCATGGGAATGACGGCGGAGGGAGCCTGAGAATCCCGGCGTCCTGTTGCGGGATCGTGGGCTTCAAGCCGTCTCGGGGGAGAATCTCCGCCAGCCCGGCACCGGGAGATGCCGGAGCGGGTCTGGTCACACCGGGGTTCTTGACCACTCGCGTCTCTGATATGGCGCTCCTGCTCGACATGGTGTCCGGCCCCGCCCCCGGAGATCCGTACTCAGCGCCGCCGCCTCGGGTGCCCTTTTCCGCCGGACTCGGGCATCCTGGACCCCGGCTTCGAATTGGGTGGACCTGTGTGCCTCCCGTCGAGGCGCCGGTGGACGCGGCCTGTGGGGAGGCCGTGCGGCACACAGTCGAAGTTCTTGGCCACCTCGGCCACCGGGTTGAGGAGATCCACCCTAATTGGACACGTCCGTGGCTAGCCGAAGAGTTTAGAAAGCTGTGGGCTGCGGCGATGCTCGCTAACTTAATCGGGGCTGACTTGGGGCCGGGGGGCAAGCCTTTGGTCGAGCCGCACGTTCTGGCGCTGGCAGAGCTTGGCCGAGGTGTGAACAGCGGGGAGCTGTTACAGGCAGAGGCGCGCCTGCAACTCCACAACCGGGAGGTGGCCACTCTGTGGAGCACCTGGGATGTGGTTGTGACTCCCACCTTGGCTCGCCTACCGCTGCGTGTCGGACAGCTGTTCGAACAGTCAACCTCCGACCCGATGGCCCCGATGGCTGCCGCCGACCAGTTCACTCCTTTCACGCCGCTGGTGAACGTCACCGGTCAGCCAGCAGCCTCTGTTCCCATGCACTGGCATCTAGGGATTCCAGTTGGTGTCCAGCTGATCGGCCGACTCTACGAAGACGCGACAGTGCTCGGCCTCTGCCAAGAGTTGGAGAGCGTGGCGAGCTGGCAGGATGCCTCCCCCACCGCCCTCCCAGATTGGAGCCGGTGAGGTCCTCTTGGGTCCCAGTATCGCCGGACAGGGTAGTCTAGTGTTCGTTCATCGCTGGAGATCGGAGTCGTGCTCAGGTGCCGCGTTGGCGTTGTCTCGGTCCGGGTGGATCGGCGGGGCGGCAGTCTAGGGGATGCTGAGCTGACCAGCGGCAGTCGCGCCCCGTCCAGGCCGGGGCTCCAAAAGAATCCGCCTCTGCCAGGGGTGTTCCGTGGTGGCCTCAACTCTCCAGCGGAAGACCAGCCTCACCCCCTGGGCCATCTCCTCCAACCCGGCAAGGGTCGCCCCCAAGGCGATGACCGACTGGCTCTCCGGATCCTTTGAATCGTCGGTGGAGACAGCCAGAGCTGTGACCGTGCCCGGTTGGTCTACGATCCATCGACCTCGGACAGGCCGGGCCCTCACCGAGTCCGAGGTGCGGTTCGGGGCCAGCGGGCAGCTCCGCACCTCCACGGCCAACTCACCTGACCACCGGTCCTGCCGTGGAGTGATCAGGTAAGTAGCTTCGATGCCCGTGGGAACACACCGTAAGGTCTTTTGCAGGAGGAGCTGGGGGGCATCGTGGCAATACACGATGCTTCCCGGGACCTCGTCCACCCGATATGGGCAGTCCAACCACTCCCCATCGAGCGCATCCCTCAGCGCACCCACCTCGACATGGTCAAACTCCAATCCCTGGGCCGCCGCAGCGCTCGGCGCTTCCAATACCCCCAGTTCCATCCGCGCGTCACGGCGATCAATTGCCTCCGAAGGGAGGTGGTAAGACTCAAGGTGCCGACCCATCACAGCCACCAGATTTGCCGCTCCCGTCCAGGTCGCCAGCTGCATCACCTGACCACCCAGCTCGGGGGCTGTGATGGCATATCCCCAGGGGCCCCACATCCTGACCTCGCCGCTTTCGCCGCTGTCCTTGCTCGTCATCTCGATGCCGGCCGTGGGCGGCCCATCCAGAGCAAGCTCGGCCTGATGCTCGGCCACGATTAGGTGGTGCCAGAGCGCAAGCCTCAGAAAGCTCAAGTAGGCGCCGCCGAACGTCCCATGCCAATATGCGCAATTGCACTGGGCCATGTGCAGGTGTGCAACGGCCGAGGGTGGGTTGCCGGCCCTCTCCACCTTGGCGCTGACTCGAAGCATGGCCCGGTGGAGCCTGTACACCTCCGGATACTTGGCCAGGAATCCCTGCCAGGGGGCACCATGCACAAAGTCCCCGATCCCAGCGGTATCTGGGGAGGCGATGAGCCGGGCGTTAGCGGTCTCGAGCCGGTGCCGTGCGGGAGTTGGGAGCGCCCAGGTCATCATCTCGTCGTAGGAGCCGGATGGAAGGAAGACCCGGCCCCTGGTACCTCCCTCAACCCCGTCCCCCAGAAGTACCGGCCGCACCCTTCGCTCAGCTTTGGCCACCTTCAGCCCCTCTAGGAATCGAGCCAGCCACCGCCGCCCGTAGACCTGACGGTGGGTGCGCGGCCACTCACCGAATTTCTCTCCGTCGTCGGCGTAGACGACCAGGCCGTCAGGGCCAGCTCCAGCCATCTCGGCAATCACCCGGTCCGGTCTCGCATATGGAATGAGATATCGCAGTTGACGACTGGATCCGAACAGGAGCACCCCCTCGCGTTCGAACTCAGTGCTCCAGGGCCCGGCCTTGACCGACTCCTCCACACCGACAGCCCTCAGGCTGGTGTCGTCGACAACGGTGTATGCCACTCCCGCTCTGGCCAGCGTCCGGGCCAGGTGCGGCTCCCACACACGCTCGGTGAGCCACAGACCCTTGGGTGCCGACCCGAAGCGCTCCGCCAGCATCTCCGACATCCGCGCGATCTGGCGAAGCCCATCGCTCTCCGGAATGGAAGCCAAGATAGGCTCCTCGAGGCCACCAGTCAGCAGCTCCACGACGCCGGCGTCCACCAACTCCGCCAGCCGTTCTGGGACCTCTGGAACATGCCCCTCCAGCCACCTCAGGAGGCAGCCGGAATAGTGAAGGGTCCATGGAACCTCCGGGTATCCTGCGATTGTCTTCAAGAATGGCAGGTAACAACGGCGAGTGGCCTGGGCCACGACCCGATCGAGGTTGCCGATGGGCTGGTGAAAGTGGACAACGAGCCCGAGGCGGATTGGCGACTCAGCCACGCCGCGTCAGGACTGCCAGAGATCGGGCCCTGACCGAAACGCTCGCTCCGGAGTCGTAGTGGGCCGGGGGATTGAGCCTCCGCTCCGCCGCGGTGTCCTCGACCAGCCGCCATCCGGCGCCCCACTCGATGCTGGGGAGCTGAAAGGCCACCGCCTCGCTGTGGGCGTTGAAGAGTAGGCAGAAGCTGGCACTATGGACGGCCTCACCTCGGAGGTCCGGGGATCGGATCGCGCCCCCGTTGAGAAATACGGCGAACGACTTGACGAACCCCTGGCCCCACTCCTCATCGGTCATCTCTTGGCCCTGGGGGGTGAACCACCCGATGTCCGAAACACCCTTTCCGTGGAGGGTCACCCCTTCGAACCATCGACGCCTCCGAAAGACCTGGTTTTCCTTGCGGAGCCGCACCAGCCGTCGGGCAAACTCCAGCACCTCTCCTTCTGACTCGGCTAACGACCAGTCAACCCATGAGATCTCGTTGTCCTGACAATAGGCGTTGTTGTTGCCATGCTGCGTTCGCCCGAATTCGTCGCCTGCCAGAAGCATTGGCACCCCCTGCGAGAGCAAAAGGGTGGCCAGAAAATTGCGTTGCTGCCGAGTCCGCAACGCCCCTACCTCAGGCTCGTCTGTGGGCCCCTCAGCACCGCAGTTCCAGGAGCGATTGTCGTCGGTACCGTCCCGATTTTCCTCGCCGTTGGCCTGATTGTGCTTGTCGTTGTAGCTGACCAAGTCGCGAAGGGTGAAGCCGTCGTGGCAGGTGATGAAGTTGACGCTGGCAAAGGGCCGTCGGCCGTTGGAGGCGTAAAGATCCGAACTCCCGGTGAGCCGGAAAGCGAACTCGGCCACTCCCCGCTCCGCACCGCGCCAATAGTCGCGAACCGTGTCGCGGTACTTTCCGTTCCACTCCGACCAGAGCGGAGGGAAATTACCGACCTGGTAACCGCCCTCACCGACATCCCAAGGCTCGGCAATCAGCTTCACCTGATTGATCACCGGGTCCTGCTGGATGATGTCGAAGAAGGCAGATAGCCGGTCCACATCGTGCAGCTCTCGGGCCAGCGCCGAGGCCAGATCGAATCGAAACCCGTCGACATGCATCTCTTGGATCCAGTAGCGGAGGCTATCCATGATCAGCTGTAGAACATGCGGATGGCGCATGTTCAGGGTGTTTCCGGTGCCCGTGTAGTCCATGTAGTGGCGGGGGTCGTCAGGCATCAGCCGGTAATAGGCCGGGTTGTCGATGCCCCGGAAGCACAGGGTTGGCCCTAGATTGCTGCCTTCGGCGGTGTGGTTGTACACGACGTCGAGGATCACCTCGATGCCGGCCTGGTGAAGTGCCTTGACCATTCGCTTGAATTCGGTCACCTGCTGTCCCGCCTGGCCGGACGAGCTGTATTGGTTGTGGGGAGCCAGGAAGCAGATGGAGTTGTATCCCCAGAAATTTCGCAAACCCCTCCGCGCCAACGCGTCATCGTGGATGAACTGGTGTACCGGTAAGAGCTCGACGGCGCTGACCCCCAGCCTGAGCAGGTGGTCCAAGATCGGTGGGCTGGCCAGCCCTGCGTAGGTCCCACGCAGCCCGGGCTCGACCTCTGGGTGCGCCTTGGTGAGGCCGCGCACATGGGCCTCATATACGACAGTTTCATGCCATGGAGTCCGCAGTAGACGGTCATCGCCCCAATCGAAGGTCGGATCGATGACAACCGACCGAGGCATGGACGCCTGCGAATCTGTTCGATTGGGGGCGCTGTCCCCCTCCGGACTGCCAAACTCATATCCGTAGACTGACCGGCCCCACCTCACCTCTCCCTCCACCGCCTTGGCGTAGGGGTCCAGCAGCAGATTGGCTGGGTTGCATCGCCCTCCGGCAGATGGCTTGTACTCTCCATGCACCCGGTAGCCGTAGCGCTGGCCCGGACCCACGCCCGGCAGATGCCCGTGCCAGCAGAAGCCGTCGACCTCTACCAGATCGACCCTCTGCTCCGAACCGTCCACCCCGAAAAGGCAGAGTTGAACTCGCTCCGCAGCCTCGGAAAAAATGGAGAAATTCGTCCCCGTCCCATCCCATGTCGCTCCCAGTGGATAGGCGCGCCCTGGCCACACATGGGTCATGTCACGGACCGCGACGCCGCCGAGCGGGTCGCCTTGGTTGAACCGTGGCGGGCGCTGGGTCGGAGTCCCGCCGAAGGGCCACCAATCTATCCCTCAGCGCCGCCGCTCGTTCGAACTCCAAATTCCCGGCCGCTCGCCGCATCGCCTTTTCCAGCTCCAGGGTGACCCGAAGCAGATCGTCCGGGGGCAAACCCTTGGACTCCTGGAATTCCACGGCGGCGACCTCCTGGTTGAGTCGCGACATCTCCTGCTCGCGGATCGCCTTCACGATGGTGGTGGGGGTGACGCCGTGGGCGAGGTTGTGCTGTGTCTGGATGGCCCGCCGCCGCGCGGTCTCCGCGAGCGTCTCCCGCATGGCGTCGGAAATGCGGTCGGCATACATGACCACGTGCCCATGCACATTGCGGGCCGCCCGCCCCGCGGTCTGAATCAGAGAGCGGTAGCCGCGCAGAAAGCCCTCCTTGTCTGCGTCCAGGATGGCTATGAACCCGACCTCCGGTAGGTCCAACCCTTCGCGCAACAGGTTGATGCCGACCACCACGTCGTACACCCCGAGACGCAGGTCGCGAATCACCTCGACCCGCTCCAGCGTGTCTATGTCTGAATGTAGGTACTGGACCTTGATCCCGGCCTCCCGGAGGTAGTCAGTGAGGTCCTCAGCCATGCGCTTGGTCAAAGTGGTGACCAGAGTGCGCATCCCGGCCTGTGAGGTCCGCCTAATCTCGCCGAGCAAATCGTCGATCTGGCCCTGAGACGGGCGAACCTCCACTGGCGGATCGAGGAGTCCTGTCGGGCGCAGCAGCTGCTCCACAACCTGGCCAGCCCGTTCCATCTCATATGGCCCCGGAGTTGCCGAGACGTAGATCAACTGTCCTACCGATGCCTCCCACTCAGAGAAGGTGAGTGGCCGGTTGTCGAGCGCAGACGGAAGCCGGAAGCCATACTCGACCAGCGGCAGTTTTCGAGAGCGGTCGCCTCCGTACATGGCACCAATCTGGGGCACCGCAACATGCGACTCGTCAATCACAATGAGGGCGTCCTGAGGCAGGAAGTCCATGAGTGTGAATGGCCGCTCACCCTCCTGGCGACCGGTCAGGTGTCGGGAGTAGTTCTCCACCCCGGCGCAAGTCCCGGTCTCGCGCATCATCTCCAGGTCGAACAGGGTGCGCTGGCGCAGCCTCTGGGCCTCCAGCAGCTTGTCCTGGGACTCCAGCTCAGTCAGCCGTTCGTCCAGCTCAGCCTGAATTGCCGCTAGCGCCCGGTCCAGTTTGTCCTTCGGCGTCACGTAGTGGGAGGCAGGGAAAACGTCCAGCTCCGCGCGTTCGGCCAAAATCTCGCCGGTGAGCGGGTCGAAGTCGACTATCCGCTCCACCGCGTCTCCGAAGAAGAAGATCCGGCTGGCGACCTCCTCATAGGCTGGCTGGATGTCGACAACGTCGCCTCGTACCCGAAACCTGCTTCGACCGAAGTCCATATCGTTGCGGGCATATTGCAGATCAGCGAACTTCCGCAGCAGGATGTCGCGCCGCCAGCTATCTCCAGGATGGAGCCGGACGGACTCACCGAGGTAATCTTCTGGAGAGCCTACGCCGTAGATGCAGGAGATCGAAGCCACCACGATTACGTCCCGCCGGGTCAGCAGGGATCTGGTGGCAGCGTTGCGAAGGCGGTCGATCTCCTCGTTGCGAGAGGAGTCCTTTTCGATATAGGTGTCGGTGCGTGGAATGTAGGCCTCAGGCTGGTAGTAGTCGTAATAGGAGACGAAATACTCGACCGCGTTGTCAGGAAAGAAAGCTTTGAACTCCGCCCAGAGCTGGGCGGCCAGCGTCTTGTTCGGGCTGAGAACCAGCACCGGGCGGCGCAACTCTGCAATCACATTGGAGATGGTGAAGGTCTTGCCACTGCCCGTGACCCCCAGTAGCACCTGGTGCCGTTCCCCCCGGCCCAGCCCGGCCAGGAGCGCCGCAATGGCCTGCGGCTGGTCCCCCGTTGGAACGAAGGGCGCTTCCAGCTGGAGCGTTGGCATCGCCCGAGTATGCCAGCGCCGGGCGCTTCTCCGCGCCTGCTCGATCAGGGGTAGCGCGGCCATCCGGGTCGGAGGCCGACGATGTCGCTCCTGAACTGCACCGGCGTCGCAGTCGAGTACGGAGATCGAGTCGTGTTCTCGGAGCTGGACCTGCGAATCGAGCCTGGGGATCGAATTGGCCTAGTGGGGGCCAATGGCGCTGGCAAGTCGAGCTTCCTCGCCCTACTGGCGCAGGAGGCCGAACCGGCCTCGGGCTCCGTAGAACGGCAAGGACGCCTCATCGTCACCCACCTGCCCCAGGAGTCGCCGACTCCGACTGCGGAAACTGTCCTGGGTGAGGCGATGGCCAGCCGGACCGACCTTGCTGCGCTCCGGGACGAGATGATCCACCTCGAAACCAATCTACGGACGCCCAGCCCAGAGACCGAGGCCTTACTGGCTCGATACGGAGAGTGCCAAGCCGCATATGAGGGGCTCGGGGGGTATGAGCTGGAGTCCAAAGCAAGGGCCGTTCTCCATGGCCTCGGATTGGAGGACGCGGAGCAATCACGTTCGCCACTAGAACTGAGCGTGGGGCAGGTTCGCCGCATGGAGTTGGCAAAGCTGCTCCTCCAGGACGCCGACCTGGTGCTTCTGGACGAGCCAACGAACCACCTCGACCTGTCCGCCATCGAGTGGCTCGAGGCCCATCTGATGCAGACAGCTCGAACACTCTGTCTGGTGGCGCACGACCGTAGGTTGCTGGAGCGGGTCTGCACCAGGGTCGTGGAGCTGGAGTCCGGACGGGTCGAGGTGTATGAAGGTAGTTATGACAGTTACCTTCAGCAGCGCCAGCAGCGCCGATTGCGATGGCGAAGAACCTGGGAGGCACAGCAGGCCCACATCACCCACCAAGAGGAGTACATCCGCCGGTACAAGGCTGGCCAACGTGCTCGACAGGCACGCGGTCGGCAAACTCTCCTGGATCGGCTCGACCGAGTGCCGGAGCCAGTCGAACTTCGACGGATGCGCCTCTCGCTACACGCCACCGCCAGCGCCCAAGTGGTGCTCAGAACGGAGGGACTGGGCTGCGGCCGGGATGGGAATGAGCTCTTCTCGGTCCCAGACCTGATCATCTCTCGGGGAGACCGGATCGCGGTCCTTGGCCCCAACGGATCGGGCAAGACCACCCTCCTGCACACTCTAATCGGCGATCTCGCCCCGGTCAGGGGCAGAGCGGTCAGGGGGTCGAGGGCCCGGCTCCGCCTGTATCGACAGGACTTCTCAGACCTGGCTCCAGAACGTACGGTCCTTCAGACCCTCCTCGACGACCACCCCCACGCGCTTGCCGAGCGGGCGCGCTCGGTCCTCGGAGCCATGCTCTTCAGCGGAGATCGCGCCGGGGCCCTTGTGGAGGATCTCTCGGGGGGCGAGAAGGCCCGCGTCGCCCTGGCTCGGTTGGGGATGGACGACGCCAACTGCCTGCTTCTCGACGAGCCCACCAACCACCTTGACATACCTGCCCAGGAGGTGCTGGAACAGGCGCTGGCTGAATATCCTGGAGCGGTCGTTCTCGTATCTCATGACCGCTACTTCGTGGACGCCGTAGCCAACAGGGTCTTGGAGGTCCGGGACACAAGGCTTTCGGAAGTCCATCGCGCCGGTATCGAGCCGAGCAATAAGAGGACGACCGCACCCGGGCCTCAACGAAATCCATCCCGAGCCCGTGCCAAAACCACTCGCACGCGGACCAATCCACCGTCCCTCTCCGGCGCTGAACGGTCAATCAAACTGCTCGAAGTCGAGCGCCAAGAACTCACCGACCGCCTCGCGGATCCGGCGACCCACCGGATGAAGGATCGGGAGTCGGAATTGCTCCGCCGGCTCGAGGTGATCGAGGCCGAACTGGCGGCGGGCTACGCTACCTGGGTCGAGCTCGAGGCCAGGACGGAGCGGTAGACCTCGGCGATCTGGGGCACGACCGCCCCCCATGCGTAGGTCGACCGCACCACCTCCACCCCCTGAGCGGAGAGTTCGCGCCAGCGAGCCCCGTCCAGGAGCAGGCGGTTCACCTCGTCATGAAGTCCCTTCTGGTCATCGGGAGCTACCAATGTGATGCCCGTGTCACGCATGTCCCTGAGTCCCGGCACATCCATTCCCACGACCGGGGTCCCACAGGCCATGGCCTCGAGCGCCACCAGCCCCAGACCTTCAAAGCGCGACGGCATCACGAACACCCGCGCGCGCCGATAGCAATCGCGAAGTTCGTCGTCTGGGACCCGGCCTAGGACCCGTAGTCGGCCGTCGAACTGCTCGGCGGCGCCAACCGCGGCGGGGAAAAGGACTCCATCACCGCAGACCTCGGCAACGAGGCTTGGGTGTTCCTTTGAGAGGGTCCGAAACATCGCCACGAAGTACTGCACCCCCTTGGCGGGAATCAACCGCCCCGCGAAAAGGATCGTGTCCCGCTCAGCCCCATCGACCGGAGGCTGCAGCCACTCGGTATCCACGCCGGCCGGAATCACGGAAATCCTCTCTTTGGGCACTCCCGAGTCCGCCATCAGAGAGGCCGCGGTCGACGGACTGACGGCGATCACCTGTTCTGCACAGCGGTATCCTCGAGATTCCAGATACCCCATGGGCATGGTGGTGAGGTTGCGCCCGTGAGCTGTGCGATAGGTGTGGTGGGCCGTGTAAACCAGCGGAGCACCGGGCGGGTGCCGCCGGACCATTACCCCTCCCGGCCCACCCTGAAAGTGCCAGAGGTCAGGGTGTAACGCCTCGAACACGCCCCTGAGTCGGGATCTCAGGAATAGGGAGAAGTCCAACGGTGGCCGCCGGGTGCGACGGGGGATCTTGCCCGACTCCCCCCACGGACCTCGGCGCGGGGTGACCATGGTCACGGAAAACCCCTCGGCCCCCAAGTCACGCTCCAATGCCCCCACATAGCGCCCTTGACCACCAATCGGGGGAACGTCGTCGAAGGACACCAGCGCGACCCGTCGGCTCAACTTTGACACCTCATGCAGTAGACGGTGGTGCGGCCCGCCACCCGTGCACGGCGCAGAGTACTCCCGCAACGCACGCACGCGTATCCCGACCGGCCGTAGACAAATAGAGATTCGAACGCTTCCCCTTTGGCGCCGAACCCGTCCCGATAGTCCGAGAAGGAAGTTCCACGACGCCTAATGGCGTCCCGCATCACGATGGGAAGAGCCCGCAGGAGCCTATCACGCTCCACCTTGGTGAGCTGCGAAGCCCGGCGCGTCGGGCGTACCCGAGCCAGAAAGCACGCCTCGTCCGCATAGATGTTTCCGCACCCCGCGATAACCCTCTGGTCCAGAAGCACCGCCTTGACCGACCGCCCGGATCTCTCCAAGGCCGCTTCCACCGAACAGGGGGGAAAGGCCCGCGCCAAGGGCTCAGCTCCGAGAACGGGCAGCGACCCTACCGCTATGAGCTGTTCCTCTGGTCCGAAAGTGACCCTCCCAAATCTTCGGGGATCTCTGTAGCGCAGTTCGAGTCCGGAGTCCAAGAGCAGGCGCAGATGGGTGTGCGGCCTGGCGAGGTCCTCTGAGGGCTGAAGGATCAACGTGCCGCTCATGCCCAGATGGACCACCAGCCGTTCGGGGCGGCCGAGCATCACGTGGATGAACTTGCCACGGCGCAGGACTCCATCCACCGTTCTGCCGGGCACTGCCTCTCCGAACTGGGCGGCTCCGGGATGACGCAGGATCTGGGGATTGATGTGTACCACCTGACGGATTTGCCTCCCCAGCAAATGCGGTCTCAGGTCGCGCACGATTGTCTCGACTTCGGGCAGCTCCGGCACGTGGAGGAGCTAACCGCGTGCAGTGGTGAATGGAGTGAGGTCACGCCAGTTGGGGCCAGACTTAAGGTCGACCACCAGCGGAACGCTGAGCTGACCCACGCCGCCCATTCCGAGGCGGGCGACCTCCCCCACCGCCTCAACCTCATCTGGCGGGGCCTCGAACACCAACTCGTCGTGAACCTGGAGGAGCATTCGGGCCCGGAGCCCAGCGCTTTGGAGCGCCTCCGCCGTTCGGATCATCCCTAGTTTCATCAGATCTGCGGCCGAACCCTGGATTGGCATGTTGATGGCCATCCGTTCGCTCGCCTCCCGCAGTTGTCGGTTGCTGGAGTGAATGTCGGTGAGATATCTGCGCCGCCCGAGGAGAGTTGTGACAAACCCCTTAGCGCGGGCTTCATTGCGCACGGAATCCAGATAACCACGGACCCCGGCAAAGGTATCGAAGTAGCGCTTGATGAACTCATCTGCCAGATTGGCCGGAATACCCAGGTCCCGTGCCAGTCCGAAGCTTGACAACCCGTAGAGGATGCCGAAGTTAACCACCTTTGCCATCCGCCGCTGCTCCGCTGTGACGGCTGCCCGGTCGACCGAAAACACCTGGGCGGCGGTGTCAGCGTGGACGTCGTCGCCACGGGAGAAGGCCGCCAGCAGCTGCGGGTCCTGACTCAGGTGGGCCAGCACCCGCAGCTCGATCTGGGAATAGTCCGCGGAAACCAGTTGCCAACCCCCCTCACCCGGAACGAACGCGGCCCGAATCCGTCGCCCGAGTTCGCTGCGAATGGGAATGTTCTGCAGGTTGGGGTCGCTCGAAGAGAGTCGGCCCGTTGCCGCCACAGCCTGGTTGAAGCTGGTGTGAACCCTTCCGTCCCTGGGATCTACCAGCGCTGGGAGGGCGTCCACGTAGGTGCTCCGCAGTTTGGTCACCTGTCGCCACTCCAGCACTAAAGGGACGATCGGATGTGCCTCCCGCAACGCCTCCAAGACTTGGGCGTCGGTGGATCTACCGGTCTTGGTGCGCCGAGAGCTCTGCAATCCCAGATCGTCATATAGAAGCGTCGCCAGTTGCTGGGGTGAGCCGGGCGAGAACTCCCGTCCCGCCAGCCGGAACATCTCTTCCTCCAAACCCAAGACCTGAGCTCCCATCTCCAGTGAGAGAACCTTCATCTGCTCTGCGTCCAGCCGCACCCCTAGGCTCTCCATGGCGGCCAGCAAGCGGGTGACCGGGATCTCTACATCACGCAACAGAGAGTCGCCATCGACCCCCTCCAAGCGCTTCTCCAGTGCCGGCCTGATCGCTGCCGCGGCAGCCGCCTCCCCACCGAACAAGCCGGCGCACTCTGAGTCGATGAGTTGCGCTGGAGTCCTCCGCTGCTGACCCCGACCAAAGATAGAATCTGGGTCACGAAGAGCCGGGCCGCCCAGCTCTCGGCTCAGGGAGGCCAGGGCGGGGGTCCGTCCCCTGGAGTCCGCGAGATATGCGGCGAGGACGCAGTCGAAGTCGGCGTCGCTGATTCTCCACCCCGCTCCCAGAAGCACCAGCAACTCCTCCTTCCACTGATAGGCCGCCTTGGAAACATCCGGGTCGGCCAGGAGCTGGAGCAAAGGGTCCAGCACCTTGGTTGACAGGCCGGGCCGATCGGTGCTCGCCACCGGGGCGTACCAACAGCGCACGGCGTCTAGCGCGAAGGCCACGCCCAGGATTCGGCCGCTTCGCAGTGGAGGTTCTGCGGCCACCCTGATCGTCACCGGGACTCCGGCCGACCTGATCTCCTCAACGACGGGGCCGATGGATTCCCCATCGAGGATCTGCGGTACCACCGAGTCCGATTGAAATAGCGATGGTTCCTCGGCAGCCAGGACCGCGGACGGCAGCCGGCGAATCAGGCTCGGCATACCGACCTCTTCTAGAAGCGCCGTGGCCGCCAGCTGGTTGTAGTCCTGGACTCGGCAGGTCGCCAGATCCAGAGCCACCCCCGGGACATCTCGGACAATGGTGACCATCTCCCGCCCGAAACGTGCTTCGTCCAGGTGAGCCTCCAGCGTGGCCCGGGTACGCCCGGTCGGCATGTCATCAATCGCAGCAAGCACGCGGTCCAGATCGCCGTACTGCTGAATCAGCGCGGTGGCGGTCTTCTCGCCGATCCCCGGGACCCCGGGAATGTTGTCGCTCGCGTCGCCTCGAAGGGCCTTGAAGTCGATCATCTGGACGGGATCGAAACCATATCGGGCCCTCACCGCCGCTGGATCGTAGATCTGCGGCTCGCTGCTCCCCCGCCTGCTCGTCTGCAGCGAGGTGTTCTCGTCCACGAGCTGGATTAGGTCCATGTCCCCAGTCACTATCACGGTCTCGCAACCCGCCTCCGCTGCCTGCCGCGACAGAGTTCCCAGGACATCGTCGGCCTCAAAGCCGGGGACAACCACCACAGGAATATTGAGAACCGAGGTCAGACGCTCGCAGAGAGGGATCTGGTCGATCAATTCCTGGGGGGTGGGTTTGCGCTGACCCTTGTAGGTGGCCATCTTCTCGTCCCGGAAAGTGCGGCCGGGCGGGTCGAAGGCGGCGACTGCGCAATCGAAGCCTTGCGAAAGCGCCTGAAGCAGCATCGAGGTGTAGCCGTAGGCGACTCGAATCGGCTGTCCCTTCGAATTGATCATCTCAGGGAGGGCGTGGTAAGCCCGGAACGCCAGTCCATGGCCATCGACCAGCAGTAGCCTGATCCTGGGCGTCGCCGCGTCAGCCAAGTCGCTGACCATCGGGCAGCCGCCGTGCCAGATACACCAAGGTGACATAGTCCACCCGGTAAAACCCTCCCCTGTTTTCGATCACCTCCTCGACCTTAGCAAGCAGCCTGTCCAGAACTACTACTTCGAGTAGACGGTGGTCTGATTGAGTGCTCATAAGTTCCGTGTAAGTTCGCCCTGAGTACGCCAGCGTCCATGGCACCCGTATACGCGTCACTGGCCCAAACAGCCCCGACGACGAGATGGCCAACCCTCGATCCCCCTGCCGTTCGCTGGGGGGCGTGGAGGAGATCCCGGGAGCAAAACTGTGGTACACCCGGTCCAACTCCTTACGAATCTCATCGTCGCCTCCCAGGGCGCAGTTCCAGATGAGAGCGAGAGCGCCATCCTGCCTCATGACCCGTGCGGCCTTGGGAAATCCCACGACTGGATCTACCCAGTGCCAGGACTGGGCAGCACATACGACCGAAAAGGCTTCGTCCATTGGGTCCCATGCCTCAAAGGGGGCCTCGACGACCCGGACCATCGGCGACGACGCGAGATTCGCTCGAGCGAGCCTGGCCATCGGAGCGCTGGGCTCCAGGGCCAGGACGCTCCACCCTCGGCGTGCCATCTGCTGTGTGGCCTTGCCGGTGCCGGCGCCGATCTCCAGCACTCTCGGGCCAGGACCAGAACCAGCGAACCCCTCGATCTCCTCGAAGATCTCATCTGGATAAGAAGGGCGGCTCCGATCGTACAGCGCGGCCACCTCACCAAAGACCAACCCCTGCTGCCCGCGGGAGGCACTCAAGCTCTCACCCCTTACGCCTCTATCCACTACGCCAGCTCCATCCTAATAGGATGGCCGCCACATCCACCCTGGTGTTGGCCGGCGGCTGAATCCGGACCCCTCCAAGGCTATGATTGAGTAGCGGAATTCCGACGGAAGTCCCGCCCGCAGCGCGGCGGGCGGTCTAGCAGCCTTGGCACGATGAGGAGCAATGGACCTAGTAGAGGTGTCGGTGGACAGCATCCGGGTCCACGTGCCCAGCGGCCAGCATGTCGTTGTGCTGCGGGAGAAGGACGCGGAACGGTTTTTGCCGATCTGGGTGGGCATCGCCGAGGCCAATGCCATCAATCTCAGGCTGGACGGTGTGCTACCGGAGCGACCCATGACCCACGACCTCCTCGCCAACATCTTCCACCAGCTGGAGCTGAGGGTCTCTCGCGTGGTGATCTCGGAACTAAGAAGCGACACTTTCTACGCGGAGATCCAGGGGAAGTTTGACGGTCGTGATGTAAGTGTGGACTCCCGTCCCAGTGACGCCATCGCGGTGGCGCTGCGCTTGGAGACCCCGATTTTCGTCGCGCGGGATGTGCTCGATCAGGCGGCGGTCACTCCCGAAGGACAGGATGAAGAAGCCAAGCTCAAGGTATTTCAAGAGATCGTCAACGAGATGAACCTCCCGGACCTCGAGGACCGCGACTCCTAGTCGATCTCGTCTTTTTCGGCCAGCATGGCGGAATGGCAGACGCGGCGGTCTCAAAAACCGTTGAGCGCAAGCTCGTGTGGGTTCGACTCCCACTGCTGGCACCACGGTCTGGAGAACGGTCCAGTCTTCATGTTGGCGTCAACCAGCCCTCGTCCCTCCTTCCCACCGGAATCTGGGCTCGCCCCTGAAGCCAATCCGAAAGGAACTCTGTCGCAGCACCGAACCGTGCGCTGAGTGAAGCAACACGAGGAACGAGAGCGTGTGTGGTGACCCCCGAAAAGTAATCCAGGCTCAGTGAGAGACTTTCAAGGTCCGAGAGGACCCAGGAGGAGCTCACATGAAGGGCAGGAAACACTCGCCGGAGCAGATCATTCGCAAGCTGCGGGAGGCGGAGAGGCTGGCTGGAGAGGGGCAGGAGGTAGCCGCAGTGGCCAAGGCGTTGGAGGTCAGCCCGGCGACGCTACACCGGTGGCGTAACCAGTACGGGGGGATGAAGGCGCAGGACGCCAAGGAGCTGAAGCTGTTGCGGGTGGAGAACCAGCGGCTGAAGCGGATGGTGGCCGACCGGGAGCTGCAGATCGAGATGCTGCGGGAGGTGGCGACGGGAAAACGGTGAGTCCGAGACGCAAACGGGAGGCCGTGCTCCACCTGGTGGAGCGGTTCCGCAGCAGCTAGAGGCAGGCCTGTCGGGCGCTCAGACAGCCACGGTCGACCCAGAGGCGGCAACCAAGCCGGGTGATGACCCGTGAAGAGCAGCTGCGGGGGATCTCCGGTAGATGGCCGAGATGGGGCTTCAGAAGAGCCCAGGCAACGCTGCTGACGCAGCGCTGGCAGGTGGAATCACAAGCGGGTGCAGCGGCTGTGGCGAGACGAGGGGCTACGGGTTCCGCAGCATCTCCCAAGCTCCGGCGGCTCGGAGAGAGCACGGTGCCTGCGGACCGGCTGCGAGCGGAACGGCCCAATCAGGTGTGGGCTTTGGACTTTATGTTCGACACCACCTCCGACGGCAGGCCGTTCAAGGTGCTGTCGATGTGCGACGAGTTCACCAAGGAGTGTCTGCAGGGACCACTGGGACGCTCCATCACCGTCGCCGCCGTGGTGGCTGCTCTGGACCGAGCGGCCCGTCTACGCGGCTTCCCGGAGCAGATCCGCTGCGACAAAGGTCCGGAGTTCGTGGCCCGAGCGATTCGCGACTGGTGCCGCCAGACTGGCGCCAAGACCAGCTACATCGAGCCCGGATCTCCGTGCCAGAACCCCTACGTCGAAAGCTTAAACAGCCGAGCCCGCGATGAACGCTTCGCCCGGGAGATATTCGACAGCATCCTGGAAGCCCGGGTGCTCTATGCCGACTGGTGCTGGTCCTACAATCACCTGCGACCACACAGCGCTCCAAACTACCAACCACCAGCGGCCCTCGCCAAGGCATTCAGGCGGCAGTAACTCCCACTCAGGCTGGACCGACTTTCGGGGTCCCCTCAACCCAACCTTCATGCCGGGAGTACGGAGCATCTATTTCTAGGCGTCGGGAGATCACGCAGTTCCGAACTACCCGTGCCGGCGGGCCGGAAAGCCCCTTTGGATCTCTCTAAGCGCCGAATCGAGTCGGTGTGACACTGAATAGAACCTGCGTCGTTAAGACAATTGATAGAAGGCTGGCGCACGGCCCATCGACATCCTTCACACAGACATCGAATCTTGGTGGGTCAGTTCAAGGAGTACGCTGAATGATCGTCTTAGGCATTGTGTTGTTAATCATCGGAGTCGTGGTCGGAATCCCGATCCTGTACACAATCGGAATCATCCTGCTGCTGATCGGTCTGGCCCTGTGGATTCTGGGTTCTATGGGCCACGCGGTGGGAGGTCGACGGCACTACTTTTGATCTGCGGCCGACCTGCGTAACCGAGTATCCGAATCCACTACTAGGCCGGACCAACTACGACCGAAGACACCGGCAGTCATGCGCCAGCGCAGCCCGAAATCTAGGTCGGTCTCTCTCTCCGCTCGCTCCCGGGCCGGTCCTCCAGTCTAATGGGGAGTGGAGGACCGAAAACGCGCGCATTTGAACCACCCGAAGGTCTGGCGTCGCTTGGAGACCCATCCCTGATGGAGTCAGCAGGTACAGGGCGCGGCACAACCGTTACTTGGAGATGC
>DAHVDN010000030.1 GCA_027313505.1 Candidatus Dormiibacterota bacterium | reverse complement strand
CATCACGCCGCCGAAGACCGCTCGGTCCCGGAGAGCGGTGGTGCTCACACCTCAAGCCGTGACCGCTCTGGACCGCCATCGACTGCGACAGGACCAGGATCGGGCGCGGCTCGGAGCCGCCTGGGAAGACCGCGACCTGGTCTTCACGACAGCCGTCGGCGGGCTCCTCGGAGCTCATGTCAAGTCTTGTGGAAATTCCCTCCAGGAAGGCGGGTCAGATGGTCAGGCGGCGGTACCCTCCATGGTGGTTGGTTGAGTTCGTTGCAGGCGGCCGTCGACAAAGCGTTCGCCGGCGAGCAATAGGGTGAGTTGGTTGCGGCCGTTGATGGGCCGCCAGTTGGTGCTGAGCCGCAGAACCACCTTGAAGACCAGGTAGAGGGCGTTCTCGCGTACCTGCATGCGCTTGGTGGCGTCGGTCCGGAGCCGCACTCCAGCGAAGATCGACTCGATGGGATTGGAAGTGCGGAGGTGGAGCCAGTGCTCCTCTGGGTAGAGTAGGCGGCTGGCTCAGCCGGAGCCTCCCCAGCCGCCCCTCATCGAACCGGACATGAGGTTTTCCCTCATCCGGCTCTCCGACGGTGTTCACGTGACTCCTGTCGCGGGCTGGCCATAGCGAATCGAGCCAGAGAGGCGGTGCACCTTGAGCCCGGCTGCCCAGGCATACGTATGCACCTCACCCCATCTGCGCCCGGACTTCTGCCGCTTCTTGCTATCGAAGAGCGCCAGCCGTTCGCGGACGTAGCTGTCGATCTCACCGAACTTCCGTGACGAGTTACCCCACTGGAAGTAGTTGCCCCAACCTCTGAGTACCGGATTGAGCTCAGTCACGAGGACGCCGATGGGTTGCTGCAGCCGGTAGCGTGGGGCCGTGACCGCCTTGACCTTGGCCCGGATACTGGCCATGGCGCGGCCCGAGGGCCACATCTGGCAGTACCACTTGCCGTACCTCTGCGACCTCACCAACCGCAGGTGAAACCCCAGGAAGTCGAACCCGTCCCCCCCATCGCGGAGATCCACTATCCGGGCCCCTGTGTACAATCGGTGGATAGTCGACCGAGGCTCTAGGTTGACTTTATAGTGAGCCTCTGATACGCTGTAGAGGCTCGGGACCAATCTGAGTCAGTTACGATCGCTCTCAGATAGCCTTTACATATACGGGTGGTAGCCAGTGGATAAACCGTTGTGCCCCATTCATGATCTTGGCGGGCCATTGGCCCCCAGGACTGCAAGAGCCTCTGTCGTCAAGTATGGCGTGAGTAGTCCGCAGAGGCCCCGGCAGATATTCCAGTGCCGTTTCGAGCTGCTCGATGGCACCACAGGTAGCCATCGCTTTCGTCAGCCGATCCCCAGATTGAAGATCAACTCCCCGGTCTGCGACGACTGCGGCCAACCGGTCGACGATTGGCGGGGAGATCAGGTCTTGGAGCGGCACTGGTACCCGGCCTTGCCAGTGGCTCAGGCACTTGCTCATGTCGCCGATGGGTACTCGTATCGTGAGGCGGCAGCCTCCCTCCGACGGCAGTCCGACCGCACCGCGAACCCGCTCGAACGCCGACGGGCGGCCACATTGAGTCTCATCCACGCACTCAAGGCCACCGGCGATCCATCTGACGCGAACTTGGCGGCCTCGATGACGGCCGCCCATCCCTATCGGATGCAATCGAACGAGGCCCACAGCGTCATGTGGTTGGTGGAGACATGGGCGCCCGTACTTTACCGCGAGCTCGCCCCGCAAGAGTGGCCGTCCGGCGGGATCGTCGCCGTCGATGCGGTGAAGCTCAACCTCCGCGGCAAGAACAAGCGGCGGTCCGAGATGGCGGCCACCGATGGAGCTACCGGGTCTGACTCCGAGGCTGGAGATACGGGCGATGGCTTTGTGGACGCCCCGCCGCCGGTAGAGGCTGTCACGCATGAGCTTGCGGACATGCTCGATCCGGACGACGATGAGGAAGAGGGTTCGCTCCAAGCCTTTGCCAACCTGTTTCTCGAAGCCAGTCGTACCCCAGGGACTCAAGGTGGAGTGCCATGCTGGCAGGTACTCGCTGCCTATGGCTATGAGCGGAGCGCATCCGGGGAGTTCCCCCGGGACGAGGCTGTGGGCAAACCCTGGCTGTTTCGAGCCTACGCTCAGCCAGACAGCTCAACATGGGCACACTTCTTCCGCCAGTTGCCGGGAACTCCAGCTTACGTTCTATGCGATATGGCCCATGAAATCCGGGTGGGCATAGAACTCGCCTGGCCCGACCCGGCCGAACGCCCCCAGGTCTTGACTTGCGAGTACCACGTCCTCCAGGCCATTCAGCGCCGCGTGGCTGGTGACCACGCCTTGGAAGATGCGGCGGCCCACCTCTTCCGCACGCACGGAAGGATGGTTCGAGGGGAGTACCAAGAGCACATCCCCAACGGCCAGCCCGGGTCGTGGAGACGCCTGGCGCCCTTCGTCGAGTTCCGCCATCTATGTCGCGAGGCTGAGCGCTGGGACCTCGAGCGCCTGCTAGCCACACCGACTTGGCGACGGATTATGGAGCAGGCGGTGCAGAAGGACGGTAGTCTGCGCTATGCGACTGGGGCCTTGGAGGCGACCATCCTCAAACTGGCCGACCAACACCTATCGTGGCGAGCCGGGCGGCTTACCAATCGCCAGCGCACGGACGCCCTGCTGATGTTGCTGCAGCTCAGAGCGCTGGGCCAAGCGGAACCGGTCAAGTTTCTGAGGGTTCTAGAGGACTGGATCCGCCACAACGGAAAGACGCCGCCGCAGAGTCGGCGGATTGACCCCAAGGCCAACAAGGCTAGCTTGCGACGGGCTCTGACTGAACAGGACTTGGCCGATGCCGGCCTGCCCTTTGGCGAGAGCCTCCGCATCTGGCGGCTTGAGCGCCGTCACGCGCTTGATGCCCACAAGTTCATGGACCGCTATCACCGCAGCCGAGAGTTCAGAGCTGTGATGAACCGCAAACGCCAAGAACGCCGTCTTCGCAACGACCCCGAAAACCATAGGCATAAGTCCTGGTATTGGGAGAACTCGGATCAGGAGCATCGCAAGGCGCTAGTCCGAAAGCGAGCCTTGCGCGAGCGCGAGCCAGAGCGATACCTGGAACTGCGCCGAGAACAGGCGCGCCGGCGATACGAACGAACGAGGAAGGCTAAGGCCATCATGGTGGCACTCTCGATCACCGCCGAGGGCGCTCGGGAGCTGCTTGAACGCGCCGATTGGGACGTGGATAGGGCCATGAGAATCCAGGGAGGAGCAACCAAATGAGCGATCACGACACGGACCCACTCCGGAGCGGCGAGCCAGAGCTGACCGAGGCTACCAAGGTGGACTTTCACTTTGAGACCTATGGCGATCTGGTTCGGATCTTCGGCCCGAAGCGCGCGGCCGGTCTGGTGCGCACCAAGGAGCGCAAGCTGAGACTCGGCCCTGGGGGGCTTCCAGAGCCATCTCGAGGCGACATTGAGATCGCTCTCCGATTGCTTCGCGGCGACAAGACGGGTGCGCAGTCCAGTAAGGCATTGCTCCCATTCCGCCACTATTTCGCCAGCACCGAGCAGAGGCGCAAGGCGTGCGAGAGCTATCTGGTGGCACTTCGGGACCAAGCTCCAGAATGAGGGGCGACGCCTAAGCTCACCTCTTCATGGGGGCCTACCCCAGCCCGACGAAGGGGGCCGAACGCTACTTCTGGGAACTAAAGACGGGCAAGGCGGGCAACCGAGTGGACCTGCCGAAGGTACAGAAGATCGGCTGAGATCCACGCACCGGAACAAACGCCGCGTACCAGTTCAAGATGGCGGGGTGTTTGGGCGGCTTCATGCCCGCATAAACCCCGAAGTGCTCTCCCGGCGGATTGAGGAAGACCGCCCACTCGGGGTTCGGACCTTGGCTAGTGTCGACTAAAGCTGTGGCCACGGTCTTTGTACCGACTCCGTCGTTGCAGAAGATGATCGCGGCTTTGGCCGCTCGCTGAGCTGAAACAGGAACAGGTGGTGGGTTCGAGATCAGAGTCGCTATGAAGCGTGGCTGCGTATTGGTGTAGAGAGCATTCACTATCTCAAGGCGAGTACCCATCGACGGACTCTGGCTGGTCGCGACCAAAGGGCTCGGGCTGACTTCGTGACTCGAATTCGTCGAGGCGCATCCAGCCGCAGCAGCCGCCAGGATCAGTAGACCGGCAATCAATCCCAGTGACTTCAGCCCACGTGCATGGACGAACACCCGGGACGCCATTCCCGTCTCCTCTCGGTCGGCTCGAGTTGAGCTGGCCATAGTCGGATCATAGGCCAACTCCCGCGGGTGTCAAGCGCAGAGCCTGAATTGTGACGCGACATCTACTCTGCTCAACGTTGGCGGCCGCGAAGTAGCTACGCTCCCAGACAAGCCTGACCCGAGCACCGGCTCACAGGCAGACTCCGGGGATCTCGGTCAAGGTGGTCGTTCCAGATCGAACAGCCACCCCGACCGGAATCCAGGGTGCCCCGACATCCAAGACGTAGTCGCCTGGCGGCAGAAAGAACCGGAACTCTTGGTTGACCTTCACCTTCTCTATCGCCACCTGTGCTTTCGGAAGCACGTATTGGAAGCTGCCCGAAGGTGACACTTGTCTAGTCGTCAGAGCGCCACGGTAGACCTTGACTGTGCCGGCCTCAAACTGCGGATGGACCTTGGGGATGACGCCCCCACAGAGGTCGATCCCACCCACCACCGCCCCCTCACCAACGGGGATGATCGTCGGGGCTGGAGTTTGCAGCGGCGGTATACGCGGTGCCCTCAGTGGCACCGGGGTCGCCGCGCAGCCAGAGGCAATCAGCCCAGCCAGCGCGATCGCTACTCCACAGATTGCTCTCAGTGAGAATCCACCGCGGTGTACCCTTCGGGTGGAGCGACGAGTAGCAGCTGGTTGATCTGAGTACGTTTCCACCGTGGCATTGAACCACGCCCCCCATACTTGTCAAGCCGATGCCGTCCCTGATCGCCGGGTTGCGAGCGGCACATTTTGTACGGAGGCTCTGCCTGAACGCGTACGAACCACGACTCACTTCGGGGTGACCTAGCAACGATTCGGGCCAGATAGGCCTGAGTTCATTGAGAGGCTCTGGCATCCAAGCCGTGGGAGCAGTCGGCATTGCTGGAGCCTCGCTGTCTAGTACGGAGGAGCTTACGCACCACCCACCGATTGTACACAGGGGCATTTTGACCCCTTTGTCCAATTCTGGCGTGGCAATTTAGACCCGGCTCTATTTCTCGGGAGGCTCGACCGTAAAGAAGTAACTACTGCCGAGCCATGGATCGAGCCTCTCCGCTGAGTTCCATCGGGACACCTGAGGGGGAGATTTGCCGAGACTTGAGCTTTGAGGCTCTCTGCGGCTAGAGATAGAGGCACCCCTCATCTGGGATAAGTGAGGATGGCGGTCGTACCCCAGCAGTCTCTCGAACTACTTCCCGAAGAGACCGCGGCAGCGTCTGGCCGTCAGCGACTTATGGGTGGGCCATGGGCCGGACGAAGTAACCTCGCTGGTACCGCCGCTTCCACCCGAACGACGCCAGCAGTTCGGAGTTGTGGTCACGCTGCCATGAGCGTACCCGTTCACCTCTGACCAGCATGGTCACCCCTTGGGCGATCATCATCCCGGGCACAAGGCCCGAGCCCACACCCAGAGTCCTCCCCCACAGCACCCACGCCGCGTTTAAGGCGCCGTAGAGCACCACCATCAATAGGGTTTTTTGCGCCAGTCCCTGATGGTCTCGAACGGCAGCGTTCTCGGTGATAGCTACCGCACCCTCAATCGCTGTGGTCAACCACTTCTGGTTGTGGTCGACGAGCGCCACGTACCCCACAGTGAACAACAGGACCGCGACGATCACTCCCGCCCAGTAGTAGGGTCCGGGATGGATCACTGCCATCAGAGCCAGAGCGTCGGCGAGTCCCAAGGCAGTGAGCAGGATCCCGTCGTCGCGGTAGCCCCCAGCTACGGATGAGAGTGGGGGACTATCCGAAGGCGCTTGCGTTGAGCCCATTCCCATCATCCGCTGATCCTAGAAGTGCTGCCCCGCCAACGCAAGCTGGTGTCGGAGACCAGTTGCGGATGAACAGCCGCCGCCTGGGCTAGGTCGGGCCGAGTGCCTCCAGCCCACTCCACCACAGACGAGGGGGCTCATAGCCGATGAACCTAAAAGCATGCTGAACCACCGTCCTCCATGCCGCCTTCGTCGTGGACCGAGCAGGGCGGGTAGTCCAAGGCTCTCAACTTTCTCTTAGAGCCTCTCCAAAGTCAGCACCCAAAGGCTCTGGATCTCGAGCAGCCTCGACGCTATGGCGCAGACCATTTCGCGAAGTCAAGAGGAGGCTCTGCCAACCACCCAGAATTGGACACAGCGGCACTTTGAGCCCTGTGCTTCGGAAGTCGGCACCCGCAAAGGGGGCTCGTCTTTTTAGGAGAGCCCGGCTCGCCAAGCAGTCGCTGCCGCGGGTGTGGAGGCCACCCTGGTTTGTCGCCAGCGACAAGCCATCAGCCTTGAGGCGAGCGTGGGCGAACTGCCAAGTCAGGCTCTTCCCGTAGCGCACAAGTTGGGTTGGTCGATCGCCAACAGCCAGTTGCCACCGGGCTGGCGTCGAGCGATCTCGGCGGTCGCGCCTCCTTCGAAGCGGGTCTAGGTGAGCGCTAGATCCTCGCAGCTCACGGCCGGCTGGACCGCCCCGGAGAACCGGGGGCGGTCCAGGAAGAGCTCCAGGTAGAACCGCCGAAGGGCGGCCTCGCCGATCGCTGGCGGTCCCGACGGCATCGCCAACTGTGCGTCGTGTTCGTAAAGCTTCATAACCCCTTCCACTTCAGCTTCGTTGGCCAGCTCTAAGAACAGCCTTCCAAGGCCCTCGGGAGGCGCCGCCCTCCGGCTCGATCCGCCTTGCGCCGTCTCCATCTCTCCTCGACCCTCACCCATGGCTTCTATCGCCCCCCCCCGTGGCCGACTCTGGCTCCCCGCTCCGCTTCCGAGTCGGGAGCAGGTCCTCTGCGTACGCTAGCGGACCGACAGTCCTCTGTCTCGCTGTCACTCTGAGCCAGCGGGCATGGGGCAGGGGTGCCGCCTGAGAAGAGGCCCGGTGGGGTTCCCGGCGCCCGACTCCTGGAGGAGACTCTATGACTACGAACAACTGGCAGACCGGCTGGGACCGTGCACGCTTCGAGCTACCGCTTCATTGGTTCTGCCCACTCCTAGGGATGGGGATGGTAGCCACAATCTTCATGAGTGCCATGCCGGTTTCAGCCGCCACCACCGTGAACCTTGGCCGCTCCACTTCCTTTGCCGTTCTGGCTGGGCCCGCAAGTGTGACTAACACCGGACCAACCACAGTCCTCGGTAGCTTGGGAGTTTACCCGGGGTCTGCGGTGACCGGATTTCCACCAGGAACGGTTAGCGATGGGACAATCCACGCCGCTGACGGCGTCGCGGCCGGCGCTCAGACTGATCTGATTACTGCCTACAACCAGGCAGCGGCGGAGGGTCCAATCACTGCCACCGAGCCCGCCAACCTCAGCGGACTCACCCTGACACCAGGGGTTTACCAAACATCCTCGGACGGCGCGCTCAGCATAAGTGGCGGAGCCCTCACCCTGAATGGCGAAGGCAATCCCAACGCGGTCTTCATATTTCAGACGGGTTCTAGTCTGATCACGGGGACCAGCTCTGTCATATTGACCGGTGGTGCCTCGGCGTGCAACGTCTTCTGGCAGGTCGGGAGCTCGGCCACCTTGGACGGTGCCACCTTTGCCGGCACCGTGATGGCGATGACCTCGATCACGGTGGGTTCAGCAGTGACTGTGGATGGACGCATACTCGCGCGTAACGGCGACGTGACCCTGATCGACGACCACATCGACGCGTCAGCCTGCTTCCCAGCCGTTTCCTCGCTAGTACCGGACACGGGCGCTGCCGGTACTTCGCAGATAGCAATTGGACTTCCGCTGGGACTGGGTGGCCTAGCGCTGCTGATCGCCGGTGTCTCGGTGGCCGCAGTCAGCAGGCGCCGGTTGGCCCGGTAGAGGTCGTACTCAACGCCAGCAGGTATTTAGGGAAGTTCAGCTGCAATAGTTGTGAGGATGCCTCTCTGAGCATTTCCCGTCGACCTCGAATCTGCGCCCGGGCGTTTCCTGAGTGGTAAGCTCTGGCGTCATGATCGTGACCACCACCGAGAATATTCCTGGCACCAGAGTGGTAAAGACCCTTGGACAGGTCTTTGGACTCACTGTCCGGTCCAGGAGCATCGGTGGAAACATCGCTGCTGGGCTCAAGAGCCTGGCCGGCGGGGAGATCGGATCGTACGTCAAGCTCAACGAGGATGCCCGCCGCCAGGCACTGGATCGGATGGTGCAAAACGCCACCGCGATGGGTGCCAACGCGGTGACCATGATGCGCTTCGACTCAACAGAGATGGGCAAGAGCATGAGTGAGATCGTGGCCTATGGCACCGCTCAGGTTGTGGAATGGCTGTCGGAGCCGCCACCGCCATGAAGTTCGGCCCCTAGCGATGGTCATCGCCGTGGTGCTGCTGGTGATCGTGGTCGGCGGGATCATCATCGCGATCTTCGGGTGGGATCGGTACCGTGATGGCAGGGGCTCCCCAAGTGAAGGCTCTGCCGCTCAAGCAACCGACGAGGTTTTCATCGACCCGGACTCTGGGCAGCGCATGCGGGTCTGGTTCGACCCGTCGACGGGTCAACGCGAGTACCGTCCCGAGTAATCTCAGCAACTTTTAGCTCCAGCTTGCTCAGCATCCACCGGGTTTTGGGCTTAAGCCGTGAGCGCCTCCAGAGTGGGGCCCTCACCCGTCGAGATCACGGCCGACGTCGGTGATCGTCATTGCACTCACAGACGCTCGCTCGTACGAGGGCCGCAGTTGCCCTGCTGAGCAGGGGCCTTCCGGTGGATGAGGGCAGGCTTCCACCGAAAATCGGTGAGCACTTGACATTGACCCTACGTCAGGGTTGCAAGATGGACCTATGCAGGATCGCGCCCAGCAACCCATGCCGCCGAAGGATGCCCGCCCCTTGGCGATCGAGGCAGTGGGCCTGGCCAAATACTTCGGCAGCCAGGCCGCACTCACCGGGCTCGACCTGATAGTCCCCGAGGGCTCCGTCACGGCGCTCATCGGTCCCAATGGGTCAGGGAAGACGACGACGGTTCGAATCCTCTCAACGCTTCTGACCCCGAACGCTGGGCGGGCGACCGTGTTCGGTCACGACCTCGTGGCAGAACCGGAGGCCGTCAGGGCATCTATCGGCGTCACGGGACAATTCTCTGCTGTGGACAGGTTGCTTACCGGCAGAGAGAACCTGGCCCTGATGGCTAGGCTGCAGCACCTGCGACGAGCCGTGGCGCTTGAGCGGATCGCAGGAAACTTGGAGCGCTTCGAGTTGACCGAGGCAGCGGATCGGCCTGTGGCCACATACTCGGGAGGTATGCGCCGCCGGCTTGATCTCGCCATGACGCTCATGGGTGAACCCCGGGTCGTCTTCTTGGACGAGCCAACGGCTGGCCTCGACCCACGTGGACGGCTGGTGCTCTGGCGGATTGTACGAGACCTGGTGGCCGATGGCGTAACCATCCTGCTAACGACGCAGTACCTGGAGGAAGCCGATCGCCTTGCAGATCGGGTGGCACTGATTGACCGAGGTGCTTTGGTAGCAGAAGGCACGCCGTCTGAACTGAAGAAGCAGTCCCCGGGCGGGCGCATCCGACTGCATTTTGCTGAGGAAGATGCGCTCGCTGCAGCGGCTGTTGAGTTCGACGGTGCCGAACGGAACGAGAGCGACCTCTCACTCGAATTGGCGAGCGACGGAAGTGTCGATGGCATCCGGCAGGTGCTCGACCGGCTTGAGCGTCGTGGGATCACAGTCGAGAGCCTTTCGGCCCAGCCTCCAGACCTCGACGACGTCTTCTTCGCCCTGACAGGAAATCGCCCCGAAACGTCTAGCGCCGTGGCGTCCGGGGTTGTCCAATGACGAACCCCACCTTGATACTCGCAGACACGGCGACAATGCTGCGCCGAGACGTGCGTCATGCAGTGCGCTTCCCGATGCTCACGATCAGCGGTCTCATCATGCCGGTGCTTTTCCTGCTGCTCTTTGATGGGGTTTTCGGCCACACTCTTCGAGCAGGACTGGGTAACACTGTCAGCGGCGGCTACATCAACTATGTGCTCCCCGGCATCCTCGTGATGACTGCTGCTTCAGTCGCTGAGGCCACTGCGCTTGGCGTAAATGCAGACATGGGCGAAGGGATAATCGCCCGTTTCCGGACGATGGCCATCTGGCGTCCCTCCGTCCTCGCCGGGCAAGTAGTAGGGAGCGTTGCTCGCACACTCATCACGGGTGCAGCGGTCTGCTTTTTCGCACTCGCCCTCGGTTTATCGACCAACGGCAAGGCACTCGACTGGTTAGCCGCCATAGGTCTGTTCGTCCTTCTCAGTTTCGCTCTCTCGTGGCTGACGGTCGCCTTTGGCTTGCTCGCAAAGACGCCATCAGGGGCAAACAGTCTGGCGCTCATCCTCGTTGTTCTCCCCTTCTTGAGCAGCGCCTTCGTTCCAACAGCCACGATGCCTCCCGGCGTTCGAGCATTTGCCGAGTATCAGCCATTTACCCCGATCATCGACACACTTCGTGGCCTGCTCACCGGGACCCCGAGCGGTCAACATGGTCTTGTGGCGGTCGCATGGTGTGTCGGCATCGCAGTGGTCGCGTCCCTGTGGGCAGTGAAGTTGTACAACCGAGACTCACCGATAGCTATCTGATGGCGAAGCTCCTGACGATCGGCCAGTTGGCCAACCACTGTGGGGTCACTGTGCGAGCCATCCGTCACTATCACCGGGTCGGGCTTCTTCAAGAGCCAGTGCGGGACGACTCTGGTTATCGCCGCTACGGTGCCCAGGCCGTTGTTGATCTTGTACGGATCAAGGTCCTTGCCGACGGAGGTGTCCCCCTTGCTCAAGTCAGCCACCTCCTCAATGCGGGCCCCGAGGAGTTTGGCTCCGCGGTCGGTGGAATCGACCTGGCGCTTCAACAGCAAATCAACCACATTGAGCATCGACGCAGGCAGCTCGCCGGGCTCCTCGCCGGTGATCAACTGCTTCTGCCACCCGAGGTCGCGGACCTGCTCAACGAGTTGCGGGTGATCGGCGTGAGCGAGCAAGGCGTGCAGATCGAACAAGACGGATGGATCCTTCTAGCCGCACTTTCCCCCGAGGGAGTTCCAGAGTGGACTCGACAGAAGCGTGCCGCACTGGCAGACACCGAGTTCCGACGCCTCTACCTGGCCTTCGACGAAGCCCGGGACTGGGACCCAACCGACCCACGACTGCAGGTCTTGGCTGAATGGACGCTTGAATGGATGGCGACCCAGAGCGATGCCGTCTTAGGGGCTCATTCCCACAAGACCCGGAGCGAGCCTGGAGTCTCACTCGTTTCGCAGCTCATCGACGCCGAGCCTGCCTACACCTCTCCCGCCGTGAACCGACTCGCCGAGCTATGCAGCGGACTACAAGATGGGTCACCGCAAGAGAGCCGATCCCGAACTCGAAAACGGAGTCACTAACCCTCGTTATTGAGAAGGCCGAATCAAGACTGCTCAGACGAAGTAGTGGCCCAGTTCGATCTCCTCGATGAGGCCGGGGTGGGTGGGCTTCCAGACCATGAGCTCCTGGGTGATGGGGCTATAGGCGGGCATGTCGGCGCTGAGGATGTGCGCGAGCATGCCGGCGAATTCTTCGGCGGGCAGGGACCGGGCGGGTAGGTTCAGCTGCCGGCCGATAGCCTCGGCGATCTCCCGGATGGGCACACCTTGGTCGCCGACAGCGTTGCGTACATCACCGGCAAGCGCCCCTTAGACGGCCAGCCGATAAAGACTCCCAGCATCCTTCACGTGGACAGCTGACCAGCGGCTGGTCCCATCGCCGATGTAGCCGGAAACGCCCTTGGTCCGGGCGATGGCGATTAGCTGGGGGATTAAGCCCTGACGTTCTCCCTGGCCATGCACCGAGCGGGGTAGCATGACCAGGCAGGAGCGAACACTCCGGTCTGCGGCCGCGAGTGCAGCCTGCATGTTGGTGATGCGGGCGGTGATAGGTCCGGCGGCGACGAGTTCATCGCGTTCGATCGCAGGTCGTCCTGGCCTGACGAGCGTTCCGCCAGAGAT
This sequence comes from Candidatus Dormiibacterota bacterium, assembly GCA_027313505.1. GTDB lineage: Bacteria > Chloroflexota > Dormibacteria > Aeolococcales > Bog-877 > AG-12. The sequence goes on along the minus strand of DAHVDN010000030.1, from coordinate 24,920 downwards.
CACCAGGGGCTCGCCGGAGCTTGCGAGGCTGGTGGCAAACGTGCGTATGGTCGCCGCCGTCTCCCAGGCGCACCGGGGAGCCGGGCCGTTTTGCCTTGTGAGGTGTATGTTCGTCCGGGCGCAGCAGCCGCTCCGGTCGTTGACTACTGCGGATCTGGGGCGAGTCGGTCCACACCAGCCGGCAGTGAGAAGGGGTCGAGGGTGCCAACCACTCCAGAGTCGACTGGGCTCTCGGTCATCGGCATGGCCCGGGCCGGACACTTCGAGGCGGTACGGGATCTCTTTGCACCCTCGCTCCGCCCGATGGTGAGTGCGGAAGGACTGCGCTCAGCCTGGGTGGCAGAGCTGGGACGCCAGGGCCCCCTGCTGTCGGTCGGTCCGCCGGTCAGCGAGTCGACAGGACCCGGGATGACATTGGTCAAGCTTCTCGTCGGATGCGAGCGGGGCTCATTCACTGTCGTGCTCTTGGTACACGATTCCGGGCAGTTGAGTGGCATTCAATTGGCACCGCCGAGCGCGGCCCTCCCAACCGCCGATTGGGAACCGCCGACCTACGCGGACCCCAGGTGCTTCCATGAGGAGGAGCTGACCGTGGGCCCGCCGCATTTGGATGTCGCCGGGACCTTGACCGTTCCCAGCCAGGACGGCCGGTGGCCGGCGGTTGTGCTTCTCGCCGGGTCGGGACCACTCGACCGCGACGAGACCATGGGTCGAAACAAGCCCTTCAAGGACCTCGCCTGGGGGCTTGCCACTCTGGGGTTGGCGGTGTTGCGATTCGACAAGGTGACCTACAGCAGGGGGAGTCAGGTCAGGGGCGACGTCGCCTTCACCGTCGCTGACGAGTACATGCCCCAGGCGGTCTCGGCAGTCCGGCTCCTCCGCGACCATCCCTCAGTTGACCCCGACCGGATGTTCCTGCTCGGGCACAGTTTAGGAGGCACCATTGCCCCGAGGATCGCGGCGGACGAGACCTCAATCGCCGGTATCGTCATCCTGGCTGGCGGGGCACAGCCTCTGCAGTGGGCAATGGTCCGCCAGATGCGCTACCTCGCTTCGTTGGACGAGGATGCCGGTGCCTCGGCCCAGCCCGCCATCGACATCGTGACCAAGCAGGCGGAGATGGTGGACAGCCCCAATCTGACAGCTTCGACTTCAGCTGGTTCGCTGCCGTTCGGCATGCCCGCCCCATATTGGCTCGATCTGCGGGAGTACGACCCGGTCAAGACCGCCGCCGCAGTTGAGACGCCGATGCTGATCCTCCAGGGAGGCCGGGACTACCAAGCGACGGTAGCCGACGACCTTTCTCGATGGGAGGCCGGGCTCTCTCGCCTTCCGGACGTGACCATCCGAATATTCGACTCCGACAATCACCTCTTCTTCCCAGGCGCCGGTTACTCGACTCCGGCGGAATACGAGGCAGCTCAACATGTGGATCCCGCAGTTGTCAGCGGGATTGCCGAATGGGTGAAGGGGCAGGGGGTGGATGGCGCGTCGCGGCCCCAAACTCTGGCTGCTGACACCACAGGGACCGTGCTTGGCTGTCGTCGTCGCCGGCGCCCGAAAAATGCTTGAGGTGGAAGCAGGGCGCAGCTTTCTCCGCAACACCCATACCACCAAGGTGGGCCCGCACATCGTCATCGGTCCCGGGGCGTTAGGGTACGCCCTGCCTGCGGTGATTGGAGTTGCCGAGACGCTGTGTCAGCCCATGCCCCGCCCCTCCAGGGGGGCGGCTGGGTAAGGTCAGGGACTCCCCACATACTCGCCCGATGACAGAGGTGGTTCGGGTCCCGCCCGGGTCGTCGACGAACGAACGATCCGGACCGACACGGCGAGGTCTCCGCGACGCCAGCTGGCGGAAGTTGTGTTCCGCCCACGGCCCCTCATCCGAGTTGGCAGCCGGGTGATCCCGGTGGGTGGTGCCAAGAGCTATGGGATTCCGACCGCTCCTCTTGCACCGGGCGGAAAGGGGCCCGCGGCCTCGACTGGAATGGCCCTCTCAGTGCGCCGCCGAGCCGACCGGAATGATCACAAGGCAACCGTTGTGCCCCCCGAAGCCGAACGAATTGGAGAGAATTGGGCCAGGTTCCCAGGGACGCGGCTCTGCCTTGACCACGTCAAGGTCGATCGCGGGGTCCTGTTGCTCCAAACCGGCGGTATGGGGGATGAGGCGATGTTGGATCGCGAGCACGGAGGCCACGGCCTCAATGGCGCCGGCGGCGGCGAAGCTGTGTCCCGTGAGTCCCTTGGTGGAGGTTACCGGGGGCCCGGGGGGGTTGAAGAGTTGGCGTATCGCCCCGGCCTCGGCCAGATCGTTCAGCGGTGTCGAGGTCCCGTGGGCGTTGATGTGGCAAACCTGGCTGGCATCGAGCCGAGCGTCGCGCAATGCCAGCCGCATGCAAGCTGCCGCCCCCGCCCCGTCCGGGTCTGGGGCCGTGATGTGGTGAGCATCTGAGGTACTCGCAGCGCCAGCGATCTCCGCGTAGATTCTGGCGCCCCTGGTGACGGCGTGTTCCCAGTCCTCGAGGATCAGGGCACCAGCTCCCTCACCCATCACGAACCCATCGCGGCGGACGTCAAACGGTCGAGATTGACCGGTGGCGGACAGCGCCTTCATGTTGGCAAAGGCGGCGATGGCCACCTCGTGCATCGACGCCTCGGCCCCTCCGGCAAGGACGATGTCACAGCGTCCGGTCGAGATCAGGCGCGCCCCTGCGCCGATCGCGTGGGAGCCGGCGGCGCAGGCTGTCACTATGGACTCAGAGGGACCGCGCCAGCCAAACCTGATGGAGATGTTGGCCGCGCCAGCATTGGCCATCATCGCGGGCACCAGAAACGGTGAGACACGGTTCGGACCCTTCTCATAGTTCACCACCACCTGCTCGGCCAGGGTTTCGAAGCCCCCGGCTCCAGAGGCGAAGATCACTCCACAACGATCTGGGTCGGCTTCGAGCTCCCCGGCGTCCCGAAGTGCGTCGCTGGCCGCAACCACGCTGAAGTGGGTGAACCTATCCAGGCGGCGCACCTCCTTGGGTGGGAACCACGAGTTGGGGTCGAAGTCGGCGATCCGGCGGTCCGCGGCAGGGGTCGGGTGAAGAAGCCCCTGCCACAGGAGGTCGGTACCGACCCCACAGCAGGTGACGGCCCCCAGACCGGTGACGGCCACTCGCCGACCCGGGATATCAACTCCGTTCACTTTTCCAATCAGCATCTGTTACCAACGTCTCCTAACGGCCTCGGGTGGACCGGCCGAAATCGGTGTCCAGATGCCGGTCTCCGAATGCTCCTGAGCCGAGACATGATACCGAGGAAGCCGAGAAGCGCTTCGCCTCCTCGGTCAGGCAGGGCCCGGCCCCAATTCTGGACCACCTGCCGACGCTCGTGCCGCGGGGCGGGTGGCCGGCTTGAGCACAGCCGTGACCGGCCCAGCGGGGGCCCCGTCCATCCCGGAGCCCAGCACCGGCCGAAGACGGACTCCACAGTTTGGGCGAGGCATGCGACTCAACAGGCATAGCGATGGTCCGGGGTGTGGCGCCGAACTGGATCCGTGACCCCGCGCCGATGAGGCGCCACTAGACTTTCATTGGCGGTGGGGCTCGCCTAATGCTGGCACTCCAGTCGATGGCCTCTACAGCGATCGGACCTGACTCGGAGAGGAGTCGATTCCATCCAGGAGCCATAGCACGCCAGTGATCGATCTTCCGAGAGGGCATCACCGACCCGTGTTGCCGTTCCACTCCGCCGACAAAGGTGGCGATTTCGGCTCGAGTGTGGCGGAGCTCCGACCAGTCAGAGTCCCCCCTCTGCCGGACGGGTCGGAATCGATGGCGGGGACCGCGCGCCAGCGCAGTCCGGACCCGGCCATGGTTGAGGTTGTCGCCAGCAGTCTCGCGCGCATCCGCGTCGCGAACCGCTCGACCGCCCAGCACCCCGCACCTCAGGAGCCGGTAGCGGTTCTAAGCGGCGCACAAACGCAGCAGCTGGGGCCGCGAACCGGTGTCGGACCGCAGGATCCATGAGGGAGCCAGCACATCAATCAGCGGGGGACGCACATGGGGCGGGGGCCGGCACCACGCCGCGGCGGGTGGGGACTGAGGGGCCGAGTGGAGCCCTCTGAGCCGCCCCGAAACGGAGCACTCTTGGAGCTGAGTAACGCTGAGGTGAGGCAGCTTTTGGCCTTTCTCGATGGCGCCATCATGGACTCTGGGGTCAGACACCATCTCTGGAGGAGTTGGGGCCTCTGCGATCGCCACGGGTGGGCGTACGCCCTTTTGGAGATTGAGACCACTGGGGGCCGGCCGTTCAGCACCACGATCCTGTTGGCCGATCTGATCCGCCGCGCGGCACGGCTCATGCGACGTACACGCCACCTCCCGTGGCCGGTTCCGCTGCACCGCCTCCGGCCGGCGGCCAGCTGCTTCACCTGTGAGTTCGTGGCCATGAGCGCCCGAGTGAATGCTGGCCGCTCAGCGCATCTGGACTCGGTAGGGACGCTTCAGTCAGATCGATTCACAGCCCGAATGAGGAAGTCAGAGCCGATCTGGCTGCCTATCGTGTGCCCTGCCTGCGGCGGAGGCCAGGGGCCAGTCTGTCGCCCACATCTGGTTCGGGGCCAGAACCCCGGGTCCAGGGAGGAGCTGGAGGGATATCTCCTGGGCCTCAGCGCCAGGCTGGCGACCTACCTTGGCTCCATGACTTGGCGGGGTCCGGTCGCCAGCGAGCTTGAGGGTGTCGCCTGGATTGAGGGTCTGGGTTGGCTCTACGGATGGCAGGTGCCGCTCAGCTTCCCCAATAGGGGTGGCACTCCCTGAGTTGATGCCGCCGGGAGCTATCGGCACTCCTCAGCCGGAGATTCGCTTGGCCCCCGGCGGCAGATCTGGAGCGGGCACCGCGATCCTCGCCCGGGCATCCACCACAAACGCGCCCTCAGTAGTCACCGTGACCGGGTTGCATTCAATCTCGGCCAGCGCCGGATGGGTGTCCGCCAGGGATGCCAGCCTGGCTATGAGGTCCACCGCCGCGGTAACGTCCACCAAGGGGGCGCCGCGGAATCCATCGAGCAAAGGAAAGGTGGTGAGCTCCTCGAGCATCTCCCGGCCATCTTCGTGGGTGACCGGAGCCAGACGCACCGAGGTGTCCTGGAGAAGTTCGACCGCGGTTCCGCCGGCGCCGCACGCCACCACCGTTCCAAATTGACGGTCTCGGACGGCGCCGACCAGCAGCTCAACTCCCCGGTCCAACTGCGGTTGCACAACGAATCCCTCGACGGGGTGGCCCGAAGCGCGTAGCGCCGCCTCCATTTCGAGAGCGGCCCGGCGGACTTCGTCGGGTCCCGACAGGCCCAGCCGGACCGCTCCCAGCTCGGTTTTGTGCAAAAGGGTCGGGCCCTGAGCCTTGAGGACCAACCTGGGCCCGAGGCCTTGGGCTTTCAGCGCGGCCTCCTCCGGGTCGCTTGCGACCACCGTCGCCACTGTGCGCACTCCATAGGCGTCCAGCAGCGTCAGTGTCTCTGCACTGGAGAGCCACCTCTCGCCGCCTCGCAGCCAGGTGGAGAGGCGGGCGGCGACGCCGATCTCATCTCCCAGGGGGGTTGGCTCAACCTCCCGGGGGTGGGGTCTCTGGCGCCACTGGGACAGACGCAGGGCAGCTGCGAGAGCGCGAGCCGGGTTCTCTGGGAAGGGGAACGATGGGACCTGAACCTCTTCGGAACGGAGCTCGTCCGGCACCCCCGAGGTCGTCATGAACACTGTCACGAGGGGCATCGGCCGAGGAAGCGAACCGGCGGCTTCGCGTATCGCTCGGGCCACATCTTCCGGCCGGGTGACAAGGGGTGGGATGAAGATCACAATCAGGGCATCCACGCTGGGATCCGCCGCCAAGACCTCGATTGCGCGCCGATAGTCGTCCGCGCTGGCGCTGGCGATCATGTCGACCGGATTGCCAGTGGAGGCTTCAGGTGGGAGAAAACGCCGCAGCTGTGAGCGGGTATTTGCACTCAGCTCCATCACCTCCAGGGAGTTCCCCTCACATGCGTCAGCGCAGAGGATCGCAGGCCCTCCCGCGTTGGTGATGATCCCCACCCTGGGACCCCTTGGCAGAGGCTGGGTCGCCAGGAGGGAGAGAAGGTCGAACATGTCCGAGAGGGTCTCGGTCCGCAGCACCCCCGTCTGGCGGAAGAGGGCATTCACCGTAGCGTCGGAGGTTGCCACCAGTGAGGCCGTATGCGAGGCCGCCGCCCGGGCTCCGGCCCGGCCCCGACCACTGCGCACGGCCACGATCGGCTTGTGTTGGGACACTCGGGTGGCGATTTCAGCGAATTTTCGCGGGTTCCCGAAGGATTCCAGATACAGCGCAATCAGCTTGGTGCGGGGGTCGTGGCCCCAGTAGCTGAGCAGGTCGTTGCCACTGATGTCCGCCTTGTTGCCCACGGAGACGAAGCTGCTGAGACCCAGCCCCAGGCTTCTGGTGGTGTCGATGATCGCCAGTCCCAGAGCGCCGCTTTGGGAGAGAAATCCGATTGTCCCGGGCAAGGGCATCTCCGGAGCGAAGGTGGCATTCATCCGCACCTCAGCGGCGGTGTTGATCGCGCCCATGCAGTTGGGCCCGACCATCCTCATTCCCGAGTCATTGCAGAGCCGCTGCAGTTCCACCTGTCTGGACCTCCCACGCTCTCCCGACTCGGCGAAGCCAGCCGAGATCACAATCAGCGCCTTGACCTCCTTCTCCGCGCACTCCCTGGCCACATCTATGACCCTGGCAGAAGGAACCGAGATCACGGCAAGGTCGACGGGGCCGGGAACACTGAGGATCGATGGGTATGAGGGCACCGCCTGAATGACCTCAGCGGAGCTGTTGATGGGGTAAACCGGGCCATTGAACTCAGCTGCCAGCAGATTGTGAAAGAGCTCTCCCCCGATAGTGCCGCGCTGTCGGCTGGCCCCGATTACGGCGACCGCTCGGGGATGCAGGATGGTCTCGACGGCGGCGGCCGCAGCTCGCTCCTCCCGATCCCGAAATCGTTTCAGGGCGTCTGCCGTGATCTCCGTTGGGAATTGGACCGTGACAAGCCCCGGCTCGGATTTGGTGTGTACCGGGTAGCCACTTCCTGCGAAGACCTCAAGCATGGAGCCGTTCTCCGGCAGCACCGTGGCCTCGAACATCTCGATACCCAGTCCCCTGGCTGCCTCGGCCATCTGGGCCAGGATGATCGAGGCGATACCCTGACCTTGAAACCCGTCGGCCACGGTGAATGCGACCTCCGCTCGGCCGGGGGAGGTGCGCACACAGAAGCCGTGGGCCGCCGGTCGGGCGGGGCTGCCGTGAAGTGCCAAAAGACCGAAGGCGTGGTCACCGTCGACCTGCACCAGCAGCTCGGCGGTTCGCTCGGTGTCGACTGCGCCGGAGAAGAACCTGGTAGCCAGGGAGTTCGCCGACAGTCCATCAAGCAGCTCCCTGACCAGCGCCGCATCCCCTTTGGCGACGGGCCGGAGTTGAAGAGTCGATCCATCCCTGAGGACGATGTCGCTTTCCGCCAGCACGGCGCGCGGGACTTGCAGTATCACAGCACCGATTCTGCGCCGCACGGAAGCCGGTGTCGCCGGTGATCACACCCTAAAGCCTGCCGAAGATCTCAACCGCTGGGTACCAGGCGGGTGAATCCACTCGGTCGGGAAAGGGTGCTAACCCGGTGCCCGAAGAGTTCGCCAGTGGCCACCATGAACCTTATGGCGGCAGAGTTGCTACTGGCACGGCGGATGGCGGAGATGACCGACCACGGGGAAGCGGTTCCGGAGTCCTCGACTCTGGGTCAGATAGCTGAATGGCAGGAGATGATGGCACAGCTCCTGTGCGCTCGCCCCGAGGCGTCGTCTCCCGAACTGCAGACTTGCACCGAATGCGACTCCGACTGGGTCGGTGGCGCTCTGCCGCCTGAGGACTACCTGGGCTGATCTCGAGAAGGGCTGGACCGTCCTGGCACCGCGCGGACTCGACCGACAGCCCTGCCGGGCCCGGATGGCGCCCACTCGGCCAGGAGATGGGACTTACATCTGAACGTCTCGCGACCAACGCCTCCCCTGAACCGAGGGCAGAACCGGATCTAGTAGGGGTTCCTCGACGGGGCCTCGGACGGGTACTGTTTCCCGTCAGTCATCGGTGGGCATGTGCAAGTACATGGTCTGAATCCCCACCCTTCCGGGACCCCGAAAGCGGTTGAATACAAGCTGTCCCACCCCGGCGAAAATGCCGGTCCGAAGTCCATAGACCGCAGGTCGCATCTTGACCTCTGGATCCATATACACCCAGCCTCCGGGCTCAACGTCGATCTCCTCACCGTCCTCGAGCTGCTTCTCGAGTACGTTGCCGAATCCGTGAAGCCAAACCACCCCGTCACCCTCCTTGGCCTCGAAGCGGTCCACCCAGAAGCCGCTGTTTCCAAAGAGATTGTTGGTGATGCCCCGAAGTCTGGAGGCGCTGTAGCGCAGGGAACCGGTGGCCGCCAGGAACTGATGCTCTCGCACCAGAATGGCGGCGCGGTGGGGCAGCTCCAACGGAAACACATGCCCCGGGGAGTCCCTGGAGAAGGCGATCTCCCCTCGCCCGCTGGCCTCGGTCAGGAAGACCTGACGCCCCGCGATCATCCGACGGGTCGCACCACGGACCGCCCGCAGCTTGATAGCCAGTCGGGGATCCTTCCAGAGGACCACATGGTGCTCGAAATAGACCGGCATCGATCCGTCCAAGGAGCAGTGCAGCATCGGCACCAGCTCCCCCTGGATCTGGTAGGTCATCCCGGGCGCGAGCCCCTCCCGCACTCTGGTCGGCAGAATCTCCGGTGGGTTCATCACCTTGGGCGAACTCCCTCTACATCCTGGGTCTCGCGGCAGCTGTAACTATCTTCGTCCCCCGAGGGAAACCTTGCCTCTTTTTCCAGAGGTGGAGGAGACGGCCCAACCGAAGATCGTGCCCTCTAAGCCTGGCCCGGTGCCAACCGGCCGAGAGCTCGGCCGGCCCACTCACCAGGCGGTGGAGAAGGTCTAGAGGTGGATGCTGGGCAGACCGGAGCTGGTGACATTGAAGGTCGCCCACATTCCGGCGTCTTCATGCCCTGGTACCAGACAGGCGATCCGATAGCTTCCCGCCTGGCTGGCCACGAATGAAAAGGTTGCCTTATCGCCGGCGGGGATCCCGACCGTAGGGTTGGGGACGCTAGCGCCGGGAAACACAGGGGTCGTCCCGGTGGCGGTGACAATCGCGGCAGAGTGGTTGATCTTATCGACGTTGCTGAAGTTGACGATCACGGTCCACCCCTGGGGAACGGTGACATCGAGAGCTCCGTTGGCCTCACCGTCGAAGCTGAGGGTGTTGTTCACGTTGGCGTAGCCGGCCTCGAGCTTGAGGGTCGCCACCTTGGTGCTCAAGTCGTAACTCAACCATTGGTCCAAAACCACGGTGGTGGGGGTCGGAGTCGCCGTCGCCCTGGGAGAGGGGCTGGGGGTGGGGCTGGGCTTAGCTGCGACGTAGAAGTTTGGCGAGGCTGTGATGAGACCATCGGCCACCACGGTGACCGTGGCATTCGCGGTCGTACGTTGACCGACTTGCCAGCCCGTGAAGGGGTGTGCTCCAGGGCTGGTCGGGGAAGCTGACAGGACGGCCTTCTGCCCGCAGCCCAGCAGGATGGTGGAGGTGTCCCTGGTCAGCAGCCGGGTGGAGCCGTTGTAGCTGGCGGTCACGGTGCCCAACAGGGTCGATTGCAATCCAGGTATCTGGACGGTGACCGAGCAGCCGACTCCGGAGTCCGGTGATGAGAGCGGGCCCCCGCCGCAGGCTGTCAGGAACAATCCGAGGCTGAGAGTCAACCCAACCCCCAACGGTTGCCAAGAGGCTCGGATCACGGCAACCCGACCGGGCGGTGTGGGGCATCAAGTGAGACCATCAATCTCAGATTAGCGGATCGTTCCCACCCCATGATCCCCCCAGAATGGACGGTCTTGGCGGCTGGCCCGGTCTCGAAGTGCGTGCGCTCGCTGTTGGCGCGCTAGGGTATTGGTCGTGAGCACCGTCCAAGAGGGTGTCTCGGAGCAGACCGGGTCCCGTGCGGAGGGGGAGACCAAGGAGTTTCGCGACCGGCCCTGGAGAGTGGTCGTCTGGAACGATCCGGTCACTCTGATGACCTACGTCGTCTTCGTCCTAAGGCGGATTCTGGGATATGACCTGGAGACCGCAACCCGGCTGATGCTTCAGGTGCACACCGAGGGTAAGGCGGTGGTGGCTACGGAGCCTCGGGAGCGGGCAGAGGTCACCGTGGCTCAGCTGCACGCGCACGGCCTGCAGGCGACCCTGGCCCGGGACTGACGTTGGCGCGGATCCGGCGGAGGGATGAGTCCGTAGAGGTGCTTGTGGACCGCCGAGAGCGCGCAGCGCTCCTTCAGATCTTGGAGAGGCTGGAACCGATGCTGGATGAGTCCACATGGGCCAAGCCTCGCGCATACGAAGAAGAGGAGCTGGAGCAGGAGTTCCGTCGCCTGGTGGGCTCGGACCTGGACGACTCCCGGAGCTCGGACGTCGCCAGGATGAGGAGCAGTCTGGAGTCCGACGGACCCATCCTGCTCTCTTCCGACGAGACCTGGGGGTGGCTACGGGCGCTGAACGTCCTGCGACTAGCGCTGGCCGAACGGCTGGGTTTGGACGAGGATGGCTGGGAGGACCGATTCAGTCAACGACAGCACCGCCGTCCCCCTCTGGCCACCCTGCACCTCTTGAGCTGGGTACAAGAGGAGTTGGTGGAGGCGCTGGCAGTTCCCTGAGATCGGATCAGGGGGCGAACAATCCGGTGCCATACCGCTTGGTCCAGGCTGGGCGGAATGGCAGCGCGGCAGGGGCCATGAGGAGCCGCCAGGGGGTTTGTCCGGGGGGCCCCGTCTAGAGGCTGGGGGTGAAGGTCCCGGGCGGGCTCCAAGGAGCCAGACGTTCAAACTTGGTCGACCGGGAGAAGGTGCAACACCCATCCACCGTCTGATCGGTCACTGTTTTGCGGGGTCCACACCGATGGTGGGGACTCAGGGGGCCGTCAGCTTGGCGCGCTCTCCCATAGAGCCGCCATCCACCGCTCGACCTCGTCGATCTGAGATGGCAGGTTCCTGCTCAGGACCTCGCAGCCGTTCTCGGTGACGACCACGTCGTCCTCGATTCGGACCCCGATCCCGCGCAGCTCGGCGGGGACAGTCGCGTCGTGGGGCTGGAAGTAGAGGCCCGGCTCGACGGTGAGCACCATACCGATCTCCAGCTTTCCTTCGGGGTACATCTCCTGCCGGGAATTGGCGCAATCATGCACGTCCAGCCCCAGCATGTGGCTGACGCCATGAATGGTGTAGCGGCGATGCAACTGGCTCTCCGGCCGCAACGCCTCCTCGGGGCCAACCGACAGGAGCCCCATCTCTGCCAGCCCCTGAGCCAGAACCGCTTGAGCTGCGCGGTTCGACTCTTGAAAATCCGCTCCGGGCCTGACTGCGGCGAAGCCCGCCTGCTGCGCCCGCCAGACCAGCTCGTAGACACGTCTCTGAGTTGGGGTGAAGCGCCCGCTTATGGGGAGGGTACGGGTGATGTCGGCAGTGTAGTACCGATTGGTCTCGACGCCCGCATCCAGCAGGAGGAGCTCTCCAAAGCGGAGCTCTCCGGTGTTGTGGCTCCAGTGCATTATGGTCGCGTGACTGCCGGCCGCCGCGATGGTTGGGTACCCGGTGTCGTTGCCCTCCCGGCGCGCTCTCTGGAAGAACGCCAGCTCGACATCTCGCTCGCTACGGCAGCCCGGCAGCGCCCGCACCACGTCCTCAAAGGCCCTGTGGGTGAGGTCGACCGCCTCCTGCAGGAGGCCCACCTCCAGCGGGTCCTTTCGGAGTCTCATCTCGGAAAGGGTGGTCACAAGCTCGCCATCCGGTCCGGCCAGGTCTTGAGCCAGCTGGTCCACCTTGGGGTCCACTCCTCGCAGCAGAACTCCCCGGTCGTGATTGCGGATCACCGCCTCCAGGTTGGGCAGTGCGCTGGCGGCCAACCCAAAGCGCTCGGCCGTCGCGGCCAGGCCCCGCCGCGGGCCGACCCAAAAGGCCCCGTTGCGGTCGGTGAAGAACGAAGGGGTGGAGAAATCCGCTTCCGGCTCGGTGTACAGCTTGGCTTCGTGTCCTCCATCCTTCATTGGCTGGAGGACCAGCACCTCGTCGGGCTCACCTTCGCCGACCAGATACAGGAAGTCGGTCCCAGGGCGAAAACGGAACTCAGTGTCGTTGGCGCGGGTCTTTGAGACCCCGCTGGGAACGACGATGAGAAGTCCCGGAAACCTCTCCGACAAGGCTTGCCTTCGAGCCTTGTAAAGCTCCACGCCTGAGATCTGAGATACCGACTCTGACACGTTTGGCTCCCAGCCAGTGACCATGAAATCGAGGAGGGCCTGCGGAGGTTTGCGGTCGTGCTTGGCCTGGGCGCCAGTGACGGGCCCTACCTCCTCGGCGTCACCTTGCTCCACGATCACCAGTGGATCCTATCGCACTCCCGCCCGCCGCCGAGGGCGGATCCGGGACTCACCTACCACCCCGTGGCGTCAGTATCGAACTGCGCCAGGATCGGGCATCTGACCAGGGTCACAACCTCTTCATCAGGAGTTGACTGCTCCATCGGATCCAATAAACGAGGACCACACTCTTCAAACTCCGTGTCGACCGAGTCCTTCACGGGATGTCGCGGGAGTGAGCTGGACTAGGTGGCGAAGCTGGGGGCCATTCCGCTCGAGCGATTGGGATACCGGGTAGCAAGCGCGCTCACAGATTGGTGCCGACCACTCCTTGAGGGGCCAACCGATCTCTCCTTGATCGAGGTGGCGCGCTGCCGACCTGGCATCGGCGGGGGAGGCCTTGGCGTCGGCAGGGACACCCCTGCTACCGGTAAGTTGTTGTGGTGCATTCAGTTGAGAGCTTTGACGTCCGAGTGGGGGCGGCCGACTCCGGGCCATCGCGGCCCACTGCCATGCCTCGGGTCGCCTACTTCTCCCCGGAGTTTGGGGTGAGTGAGGAGATCCCCCAGTATTCCGGAGGGCTCGGCGTGCTGGCTGGCGACTACCTTCGGGTTTGTGCGGATGAGGACAAGCCCCTAATGGGCGTCGGTCTCTTCTATCACCTGGGCTACTTTCGGCAGCACCTGAGTGGAGATGGTTGGCAGCAGGAGAGTTACCGCGAGCTCACCGCCAGCGAGCTGGGCATGGAGCCTGTCGGGGAGCGCCCGATCATGCTCCCCCTGGGCGAGCGGAACCTCAACGCGCGCGTCTGGCGGCAGATGGTCGGTTCCGTCCCGCTCTATCTGCTGGACACAGTCTGTGTGGAGAACGACGACGACCTGCGCTTCGTGACCGACAGGCTCTACGGGGGGGACACGGAGCATCGGCTGCGGCAGGAGATTCTGCTGGGGATGGGGGGGATCCGAGCGCTGTCACTGGCTGGGGAGAGGCCGGTGCTCTTCCACAGCAATGAGGGCCACGCTGGGTTCCTGGCCCTGGAGCGGATCCGCCAACTGGTGGAAGACGACGGGCTCAACTTCGAGGAGGCGGTGGAGGCGGCCCGCGCAGCCACGGTCTTCACCACCCACACCCCCGTCCCAGCGGGGATCGATCGATTCCCAAAGGAGATGATGGGCCGCTATTTCCAGCCATATTGCGAGGTGGTGGGGATAGGAATGGACCGGCTGATGCGGTTGGGCCACTTTCCTGGGGAGCCGGCCGATGCCCCATTCAACATGGCGGTCCTCGGGCTGCGCATGTCCGGGCAGGCGAATGCTGTCTCGCACCTCCACCAGAGGGTGAGTCGGAAGATGTTCCACGGGCTCTGGCCGGACCTTTTGGAAGTGGAGGTGCCCATCCAGGGGATAACCAACGGGGTTCACCCCCGGCATTGGATTTCCCCGGAGGTCGGCCAGCTGTTGGAGCGATACCTGGGACCCCGTTGGGATGTCTTCAACGGGACTGATTGGGGTCGGCTGCGCGCCGTCCAAGGCCGGGAGATATGGGATGCTCGCCGAGCCGGAAAGCGGCGACTGGTGGCGGATGTGCGTCAGCGATTAAGGGGTGCGGAGCTTGAGCGCGGAGTGCCGGACGGTGAGCTGGGGTGGACCGAGACCGTTCTAAGCGAAGACACCCTCACGATTGGCTTCGCCCGCAGGGTGGCCGAGTACAAGCGGGGAGCTTTGCTGTTCCACCAGCCCGACCGGCTCAAGCGGCTGTTGCTCAACCCCGAAAGGCCTGTGCAGCTGGTGATCGCCGGCAAGGCCCACCCCATGGACGACCAGGGCAAGCACATCATCCAGGCGCTCTCGCGCGCCGCCCAGGACCCCGAGCTTCGGGGTCACCTGGTTTTTATTGAGGACTACGACATCGCCGTCGGACGGATGCTGTATCAGGGGGCTGACGTCTGGTTGAACACCCCCCGGCGCCCCATGGAAGCCTGCGGTACCTCTGGCCAGAAGGCCGCGCTGAGCGGCGCCCTGAACTGTTCCGTCCTGGATGGGTGGTGGGATGAGTGTTATGACGGGGAGAACGGGTTCGGGATTCCCTCATTTGAGGAGGAGGGCGACCTGTCCCGTCGGGATCGGTTGGAGGCCGAGGCCCTCTTTCAAATTCTCGAGGACCAGGTGACTCCAGCCTTCTATGGCCGAGACGAGGAGGGACTCCCAACCCGCTGGATCGAGAGGATCAGACACTCCCTGGGGACAATCGCGCCATATGTGCTGGGCTCGCGCATGGTGTCCGACTACGTTAGACAGCTCTACCAACCTGCCGCGGCGGCGACAGCGCTGGCCGAGGTCGATCACCATCAGGGGGCTCGGCAGGCGGTGGCGTTCGCCGCCCGGGTCGGAGAGAGTTGGCCGCACATCTCAGTGCGGGCGCGCAGCATTCCTCCTCGTGGGCTCGCTCGGGGTCTCAGCTACGGAGAGGAGCTTGTGGTGGAGGCGACTGTGGACCTGGATGGTCTCTCCCCACACGAGGTGGATGTACAGCTGCTGCACGGCCCAGTGGCCGCCGACGGGCGGCTGGTGGCGCCCCACATGGAGCCGATGTCGGTCGATGAACAACACTCGAACGGTCTCCATCGCTATCTTGGGCGCATGGCGTTGGCAACACTTGGCCCCTGCGGCTTCACCGTGCGGGTGATGCCCAGGCGGCTGAATAGAGACAGTCCCCCTCCGGAGATGCCGGCCACCGTCGCTCGGCCGCTGCGCCTACTTCGATGACCGCAGGCGGCGAGAGGCCACCGCAATCCACCGTCACCCCGGAGGCTCCAGGGCGCGAGGAGGTTGAGCTCTACACCCGCACCTTCCTGACAGTGCTCCGCTCTTCGGGCGACATCCCCCTGCGCGCCCTGGAGCGGGCGCATCTCGGAATGCGATCGTCCCTCCACCCAATGGGGGAGCAATCCCAACTGGATAGCGGAGCGCTGCTGTACTCGCTGCACCGCCTGCCTCCGGTAGTCATCGAGCTGAAGCGGGTGCTCCTCGGCCAGTCGCCGGATCAGCTGCTCGGAGCCGAGGGTGGACTCGCAGCCAACTGGGAACCGGTAACCGCCCCCGGCAGGCGCCGACGCTGGTGGTGGGACTCGCGGTCGGGAACCCTGGCGGTGGCACTGGCCAGCAGCTCGGACCTCGACGACCTGGTGCCCACCCTGGTAGCCCTACAGATCGAGTGGAACAAGGCTCACGAGCTTCTGAGCGAAGAAGGTTCCTCCGAGGTCGATTTGGGTCCCGCTGAGCGGCTCGGTGTCAGTCCCGAGGACTGGCTCCGGCTCGAGTCGCTCTTCGGCAGCCGGCTCGAGGAATTCATCGACAGCTTGCGGGAGCGGGAGCTGGATCTCAGGGTACGGCTGGTGGGCGGGTCTCAGGTCGGCTACGCCAGGGCAACCCGGGAGTGGTGGGGCCCAATTGGCGAGCTCCTCACCAAGGAGGGCTTGCGGGACCGTCCGATCTATTTCGTGAGCAGCAATGCCCACTGTTTGGTCAACATCCTGTCCGGCGTCGCCCGGCGACGTCGGGCCGAGGTGGTGCGCTGGGCCGAAGGCTCCCATGACCCCGAACTGCGGGCGCTAGTCGCCCGTCGCCATCAGCTCTCGGCACAGCTCTCAGAGGAGAACTTTCTCTACTACGCGGCGCGCCGGTGGTTCGAGGCGCACCCGGGCGCCCGGTCGGAGCGGACAGTCGAGGAGAGCCACGAGGGGATCTATCACATCGACCCCCGTTCCGGCACCGATGTGGCCGCCCAGGTGATGGTGCTCGATCGACTGTTCGGCGACCAGGTGGATCCGAGGCTCGGAGCTCTGGCGGCGGACTCTCTGGCCCGCGCCCCGGAGGTGGTGATCAACATCCAATACCCACTTGGGCTCGGGGCGTATCACATCCTCCGCCAGATCATGGAGGCGACTGACCGGGTGGTGGGGGTTTACATCCTGGGGAAGGCGGCGACGCTCAACGCGGATGTCGGCGATGTGATGATCTCCGATGTGGTTCACGATGAGCACAGCGGGAACACCTACTGGCTGGCCAACTGCTTCAGCTTCTCGGAGGTGGCAAAGTTCGTCACCTCCCGCTCGGTTCTCGACCGCCAGCGGGCCGTTTCTGTGAGGAGCACCTTTCTCCAAAATCGCGCCTACCTGGACTTCTATTACCGCGACGCCTACACCGTGGTGGAGATGGAGGCTGGTCCGTACCTGGGAGCTGTCTTCGAAGCCGGGGACTCCTCCCGGTACCCGACCGACGAGCAGGTGGACCTGACCAGGCCGGCGATGGAGGTAGGGCTCATTCACTACGCCTCCGACACCCCCTACACTCAGGCCCGAACCTTGGGTGCGAGAGGCCTCAGGTTCGAGGGCATGGAGGGCACCTATGCCGGGGCTCTGGCGATTGCCTGTCGCATTTTGGGAAGGGCCGGAGCGACCCTGGCTCTTGGCTGAAGTGGCCAACGAGCTCTTCCGGGAGCGCTGCCAGGCCTGCCACGGCCAGGTCGCGCCCCTTTCCGATCTTGAGGTGCAATCTCTGCTCCCCCAGCTTCATAGCGAGTGGGTACTGAGACAGCCGGTACTTCGGCGGCGGCTGACAACTCAAAACTTTGCCATCGCTTTCGCGATGGCGACCGAGGTCGCCCTGCTGGCCGAGCGCGAAGGCCATCATCCGGATATGCGGCTGGGCTGGGGCTACCTCGAGATCGAGCTGACCACCCATCAGGCAGGCGGACTCACCCGCAACGACTTTGTGATGGCGGCGAAGGTCGACCGTTTGGCGAAGCGCGGCGAGATCGCACCCGGGCCCGGGTAGTGTGCTCGTCCTAGCCGATGGCCGGCCGTGACCCAGTCTGCCGTTTTGCTCAATCCGGGCCGGGTGAGGAGCCCCGACGGTGTCCGCTCCCTGCTGAGGAGCGAACTCCGGAGTCATGGCTGGCCCGATCCCATCTGGATCGAGACGGATCCGGACGGTGGGGAGTCGGAACCAATCCAGGCAGCGCGCGACCGAGGGGCTGAGGTCCTCTTCGCCTGCGGTGGTGACGGCACGGTGATGGCGGCTGCTCAGGCGCTGTCGGGAACCGAGATGGCGTTGGCGGTGGTCCCCCTTGGTACCGGAAACCTGCTGGCGCGGAGCCTCGGTCTTCCCCGGGACACCAGGGGAGCCATCCTGGTCGGTGTCGAGGGGCGATGCCGGCGCATCGACCTTGGAGAGGTCGATGGTCGCCAGTTCGCGGTCGCGGCCGGAATCGGACTCGACGCCCAAATGCTCGCCGACGCCCCGCGTCTGGCCAAGCGGCTGCTGGGCTGGCTGGCATATGTGCCTGCGGGGCTGCGCCACCTGGGGGAAGCGGGCTTTGATGTGAAGTTGAGAGTTGACCAGGGGGAGCTCATCCAGAGGCGGGTCCGATCGATCCTGGTCGCCAACGTGGGCACCCTCCCTGGAGGAATTAGCCTCTTGCCATCGTCGGCTGCAGATGACGGCTTCCTGGATGTGGTCCTGATCGCCCCGACAACGCTTTTGGAGTGGCTCAGGGTCGCAGCCCGGCTTCGAGTGCGGCATCCGGAGGGCTCGGGCCTGGAGACGTTTAGGGGGGAGACAGTGGAGGTTACGACCGACCTACCACAGCCCCGGGAGGCGGACGGAGAGCAGCTTTCAGACGGAGTCAGTCTGCTGGTGAGGATCCGCCCCGGGGCCCTCCTGGTCTGCGTACCAGTTGAGTAAGTGTCCCGCCCCACCTGGGGCCAGCTATCTGACCGGTCATGTCCGGGCCTACCGCTGGCAGTCACCTGAGTTGGCCAATCCCAGCAAGGAGGCCGCCACCAGTTCGACCGGATGATAGGCCGGCAACGGGAACCCGATCTCGTCGAGCGCGGAACGCAGCTGCAGCAGGCAGCCGGGATTCCCCGCTGCCAGACAGTCCGGGTCAATCGAGCGGATATTTCTCGCCTTGCGCAGCCCCAGATCACGCGCCGCCTCGGGTTCGGTGAGGTTGTAGGTGCCGGCACTCCCACAACAGAGCTCGCCGTCTGGGACCTCAAGGAGCTGCAACGCGGGGATTGCCCCCAGGACTCGGCGCGGAGCCTCCCACACCCCCTGGGCGTGTCGCAGGTGACAGGCATCGTGGTATGCGACCCGGCGCTCCAGCGGCTGCAGGGTATCCGGCGGTCCCAGCTCGTCCAGCACCTCAGAGACGTCTCGGACCTTGGCAGAGACCTGCGCCGCCCGCGCCGCCCACCTGGGGTCGTCCGCAAGCAGTTGGCCCAGATCTCGAAGCATCGCTCCGCAGCCGGCGGCGTTGACCGCAATCCTGTCCACCTCAGGATCCTCAAAGGTGGCGATGAATCGTCGCGCTCGCCTAAGGGCAATGGCCTCCCTGCCCGCGTGAAGTTCCAGCGCACCGCAGCAGCGCTGACCCGGGGGGACCCGGACCTCCGCGCCGTAGGCCGAGAGAGCTAGTGCGGTCGCCTGGTTGACCTGAGGCTCCATCACCCTTTGCACGCAGCCACCCAGGATGGCGACCCGCAACCTGCTCCCGCCACCGCCGACCGCCGGCCGGGGTGTCGGGAGACGTCTCCAAATTTGACGAAAGCTGGAGTGCGGGGCGAGACGGGCGGCGGCCTGCAGCCTTGGGGAGGCATGCTGAAGCGGTCGGGCTGCGAGGTCTCGAAGGCCGACCGCCTCCGCCGCCCAAAGCGCCGAGCTGAGCCCTCTCATGACCATTGGGTGCGGGAGGACTGCAAAGAGGCCGTGCCGCCAAAGTCGATCCGCCAGGGGCCGCCTGAACCGGCGCTGGACCTGCTGCCTGGTCTGCTCCAGGAGGCGGTCGTACGCTACCCCGGAGGGACAGGCGGGGACACATGCCATGCATCCAAGGCAGGCGTCCCAGTGCGAGACCACCTCCTCGGACATGGGAATCTCCTCGCGCTGCGCGAGATCCATCAGCAGGATGCGACCTCTGGGAGAGTCCATCTCCTCTCCCCAGAGGGCATAGGTGGGACAGGCCGGAAGGCAGAAGCCACAATGGACGCAATCCGACAAAAGCGCTGGATCTGGTGGGTGGTGGCTGTCGAACGCCGGTTGCACGGGGTTACCCCCGCGTTGTGAGGGCGGCGTTGGCGGCCTGGAATCAGCCACAATCGGGTCCATCTGCAGCACCTGAAGAGAAGGGCGACGGTTCGGTCACCCGCCAAGGGGCCAGGGTCCCTCGGGGGTCGAGTGCCCGCTTCACCGCGGCGGAGAGCGTCCTGCTGATCGGATCCGAAAGTGTGGATCCCATCTGACCGACTACTCCGCTCCCGCGGTGGATCTCCAGCTCTCCGTCCATGCTCTCAAGGGCCTCGCGGAACCCCCTCACCGTCCCCTCCACAGAGGGAAGGCGAATCTCGCCGACACCGACAGTGCCGCGCAGTGAGAGCGAGAAGTCAACCCCCTTCTGGTCCATCTGTTCAGCCAGAAAAAGTAGGTTGGGAATTCGGCTCAGAGGCAGCGCCAGGCCGGCCACCACTCCATCGCCCTCCCACGGACGTGAACTGAGCGTCCTGTGCCAGTGCTCCCATTCGGCGTCATCCAACTGACGCGCCTCAGGATCGATCGCGGCGACCAGCTCCGCCTGGCGTTCCGCGCCTTCCGGCGAACTTTCCAACTGCACCAGCACCGTGCGCTCCGGCCAGAGGACCTCCGCGATGCTGGGCACGGCCGGCACCCTTCGCAGCGCCGCCAGAAACGACGCGGCGCGTTGCGGGGTCGCGTGCGCCAAGACCACGCTGGCCCTGCCGGACGGCACCGGATGAAGTCGCAGGGCAACTTCTACCAGGACCGCCAGAGAGCCGTTGGAGCCCACCAGAAGCTTGTCCAGGTCGTAGCCGGCGACGTTCTTCACGACCTTTCCGCCAGTTCTGGCGATGGTCCCGTCGGCGAGCACGAACTGGGCTCCCAGCAGCAGGTCGCGCATCGTACCGTAGCGGGTGCGCAAGGGCCCGGAAGCCCGGGTTGCGACCAGGCCGCCGAGGGTGGCCCGGCTCCCCTGGGGAGCGTCCAGCATCAGCCGCTGCTGGTATCCCGGAGCTCGAGAGACGATCTCCTGCAACCGTCCCAACCGCATCCCCGCTCCGGCCACACAGATGAGGTCGCCGGGCTCGTGTTCGACAAGCTGATTCAGCCCGGTCATCTCCAGGACCAGGTCACAGATACCTGTGCCCCCTCCCCAGCCGGCCTTGGTTCCTCCTCCCTGCGGCAGGACCACCCACCCTCTGCTGTTTGCCAGCGCCAGCAGCGCTGACACCTGCTCCACAGAGCTGGGGTGCACTCGCACTGGGAGCGCGTCTGTGGAGGGCAGAACCGCGCCGGGACCGAGAAGCTCTGTGAGTTCTGGGGCGCTGGGAGCTTTCAAAGGCGCTCTGCCTGGCCCGCCAACTCGATGGGGTGCGGACGGTAGATGCCTGGGTGCTCACCGCAGAGGCGCGGGGTGGGCAGAAGCTTCCCGGGATTGGCCAGGCCACTCGGGTCGAAGGCGGTCCGCACTCGGCACATAACCTCCTGGTCGCTGACGGAGAAAAGCCGTGGCATCTGGCAGACCTTGTCGCGTCCTACTCCATGTTCGCCGGTCAGAGATCCTCCCGCTGCCAGGCATAGGCCGAGGATGTCCTCTGCCAGCTCCCGAGCTCGTCCTGCGCCACCCGGGCTGCGGCGGTCATAGAGGATCAGCGGGTGCAGATTCCCGTCTCCCGCATGAAACACGTTGGCAACGCGCAGCCCGTGCTTGGCCTCCAGCTGTCCGATTCCGGCCAGAACCTCAGCCAGCCGGGAGCGCGGCACCACCCCGTCCTGGACGTAGTAGTCCGGGCTGACGCGACCCATCGCGGAGAAGGCGCCGCGACGCCCCTTCCAAAGCAGCGCTCGTTCCCGCTCATCTGCGGCAACCCTCACCTCGGTGGCGCCGACCCGCTGGCAGAGGGCTGAGACCTCCTGAAAAAGCGATTCGCACTCCGGCGCCGGGCCGTCCAACTCCACCAGCAGCGCGGCTCCGCAGTTGGGGTAGCCGGCGTGCATGGTGGCCTCCACCGCCTCGATCGTGGCCCGGTCCATCATCTCCATGGCAGCTGGCACGATCCCCGCGGCGATGATCGCCGCGACCGCCTGCCCCGCACCGTCGGTGGAGTCGAAGGCAGCGAGCAGGGTCTGGATGCGCTCGGGGCTCCTGACGATGCGGAGGGTCACCTCGGTCACTACTCCGAGGGTACCCTCGCTTCCGATCAGGACTCCGAGCAGGTCCAATCCGGGACTGTCTGGGCACTGAGACCCAAGGTGAGCCACCCGCCCATCCGATAGGACCAAGGTCGCCGCGGTGACGTGGTTTGTGGTGAACCCATACTTCAAGCAGTGAGCACCACCGGAGTTCTCCGCGACATTGCCGCCAATGCTGCAGACTCGCTGACTGGACGGGTCCGGGGCGTAGAAATACCCTGCGGCCTGAACCGCCTGGGTCACCTGCAGGTTGGGAACTCCGGGCTGCACCACCACACGCTCGTTTTCCAAGTCGACGCTGAGGATGGAGCGCATCCGGCTCAATCCGATGACGATGCCGTCTTCCACCGGCAGGGCGCCACCTGATAACCCGGTTCCACTTCCCCTGGCCACGAACGGCACTCCGAGCAGGTGACAGAGAGCCAGGACCCGCGAGACCTCGTCGGTGGTGGCGGGAAGTACCACCGCAATCGGGGCCTGGCGCCATCCTGTCAGCCCGTCGCACTCGTAGGTGCGAAGGTCTGAGGGGCTGGTGAGCACCCACTCGGCTCCAACCTCCTCGCGCAGCCGCTTGACCAGGGTCTCGACCTTCATCTCCGGACCACTCTGGAGCTCAACCATCACCGGCATCGTAGGCTCAAAGGGTCACTGTTGGCAGGGTATGTCCCTAAGAGGGGACGCGCATCCAGTAGGGCAGGAGTGCGGCTGGTCCGGCGGGTTGGCGGTGGGTCAGGGACAACAGCGAGATCTCCAGGGCACCACCCCGGCCCCCACCGTGGACAGGGATTGTCATCCTCGGGAACCGCTTCGATCAGCCCCAATGGTCACAGTTCATCGGGCCGCCAGAAAGTCCTCGTAGCGGCATTCAAGCAGCTCCTGATCGGGCCGGTCCTGGCGCTGGCGGGGCACCGTCAGCAACGGCCTGCCGTGCATGTCTTGGAGCCCATGGCGGAGCATCGGACCGTCAACCTCATCCAGGATGTCCGCCCGGATCTGCACCACCAGGTCAGGACGAACGCCCAGGATGTTGCGATCGAACGCGGCGTGGTGGAGTTTGCAGAGCGCCATCCCGTTGCTGGTGATCGGCTCCCCCAGTTCATCTTTGTCGGCCACGATATGGGCTGCGTCGAGCAGCTCGGGCCGGTGCAGGCGGCATACCGCACAAGACTCCCTGTACGCCTGGAGTATGCGTTGACGGAACCCCGCCTGGTGCAGGCGCTGCAGCGTCATTCGAGTGGCGTAGGCGCGCCGGGGCTGCTCGGTAGCCGAGACGCCGGTCAACTCCAGCGACCAAAGCTCGTCGAATGCCACGGAAAAGGTGAGTCGGCCCGGGTCGTCGCCGGTGATGTACGCCGGCCACCTGGCGAAATACCTTCCCTTTGCCAGGCCGTGGAAGTAGATCAAAGGTACCCGTTCCAGCATCGCCTGCCGCAGCCCGACGTTGTCTGGGTGGTCCGGATCGGTCCCACGGTAGCGGTACAGCAACGATCCGTCTTCCGCAATCTGGTCTTCGTACGGGCGCCGCCTGCCGGGCACGGCCGGGGCCGTGGTTATGGTGAGTGGCAGACGCAGGCCCGCAGGCTTGAAGATTCCCTGTGGGCCTACCAAGCGCACCTGGCGGCCATCGAAAGGGTAGCCCTCCCGTAGGACGGAGCTTGGGAGGCAATCACCGTAGGTCTCGGATTGAGTGGCCAGGAAGTCGAATGCGGCCAACCTCACCGAGTGCTCGTCTGGGCGGAGCGGGAGTGGGGTATCCAAGCCTCGGTGCGAGCTCTTGCGAGCCCTATGGCTCCTTGCGAGGGGAGGGGAGGCCGACCCGATTGCGCCCGGGAAGCTCCGGCCAATACGCCGATCGGTCGGCACCCTGCGAGTCGGAACCTAACGACAGCACCCTGACGTCGACCTGCCCCATGAGCGCAAGGCAGGTGACCCTTATGGTCGGCGATCCCAGTAGCGGTCGAACCGCTCCCCCACGCATCGTCTTGCTACCCATGACCGCCACACCTGAGATGTCACAGTCGATTCCCTCGGGCACTATGACCGTGATGCTACCCATGAGCGCCACCGCAAGGATATGGGTGTGGGTGGCCTCGACTTCGACATTCCGCAGGTCGAGCAGGCAGTCGCCCATCACAGCCACCGCGCGCGAGGTCGGGCTGAGGTGCCAGCGGCCCCTGCGAACCGTGGATGCCATCACCGCCACTAACCAGCTGCTCCCGCGCAGTCCGGCACTGCCCACTACCGGAGGAGCCGTCTCTTGGAGGTCGGAGGTCAAAAGAGCCAGCTCCGGGACCGTAGTCGCCACCAGCGCACTATCCACACGCCGCGAGAAGTCCTCGAGGCCGAGCCTACCGTCGGAACAGGCGGCGCTAAGAGCGTCGACTGCGCGGTCGCGGTCGCTGTCGGAAGCCCGGGGTTCCACGTCTGGCGGGGGCGGGACGTCGGTGGTGAACACGCGCAGAGTGTAGGTCGCCTCGGCTGGATTCGGCTGGACCTCCGGCGACTTGGCTCACGGTACTGCCGCCTGCCAAGCCCATAACCGCGCAAGCTGGCTGGGCTCGGGGTCGGCCACCTCCAGATAGCCAACCAAGGGTAGGGCTTAACGTCTGCAGGTAGCCCTCTTCTGGCCGCGCAGTGAGCCGCCCGACTGACGGTTGCCGGATGGGGCCCGCTCCCCATCTGATTCCGCCGGCCCACCTCTCCGCTTGTAGTGGCACCACTCCTGCGTGGTCGGTCGACCTCCCAGCCACAGACTTCGCTGTGGTGGTGGTAGGCCCGGGGCTCGCTCCATTCCTGGGGCGCAAACGCGACCGACACCTCGCCTGCCCGCCGCTACTCGACCCGCCGGTCGCCTTCTCTTATCGGGCAAGCATCGCATGCTGTGCGCTAGCTATACTTGCGCGATGCGTCGTCATTCCACAATCCTGTCGTTGGCGGCTGCGGTCTCCCTGCTTGCGGCCGCCTGCGGTGCGGTGAGCCCTTCCCCTCCAAGCCATCCCAGTGGGACCGCCAACGTTGCCTTCGCTGGGTCACTGCAGTTGGTGATGGACCATTACGTCGGCCCCTCCTTCACCAAGAAGGAGGGGTACCAGTACCAGGGGCGGGGGGCGGGATCCCTGGGCCTGGCTCAGGAGATTCTGGCAAAGGAAATCTCC
>DAHVDN010000002.1:54274-105550 GCA_027313505.1 Candidatus Dormiibacterota bacterium | reverse complement strand
GGCCTCGCAGCTCGGAGATTGCCAGAATTCGCGCTCTGGTGCCCGCGTCACGGCCCCTCTGGTACCAGGTCAGCACCTGCGCCCGATTACGGCAGCCGAACAAGGAGTTAGCCGAGTCTCCCCATCTCACTTCAGGATCCAGCAGGGCGCTGAGCATCGACAGATCGGCTGCCTCGTAGGCCGCCTTAACCCGCTCGGCAAAGCGACCTAAGTCACTCAGAATGTTGGCTCGCTTGGGCGCCGCTAACCATGGATCCGACTCTACTCGCCTGCCCCCCGTCCTTCCCTGGCAGCCGCCGGCTGGATCCCGGATGCAGAGCGCCCAGCATCCAGCTGATCGTTCATGGAGTCGCAGGCCATCGGCGAAGCGTCAGGAGGCAGCAGCCCCCACCTCCAGGCGCGGAGCACCGCACCCGATCGGTCACGTGCGTCGAGTTTCACCAGGATCCTGGCGACGTGGCACTTCACCGTCTCCTCGCTGATGCCCATCTCAGTTGCGATCGCGCGATTCGACATCTCGCGTGCGATGCAGATCAGGACCTCCAGCTCGCGCGGGCTGAGCGCCCGCCCCGGGGCGCCGCCGGGGGGTGACGCCCACAGGGACCTTCCGGCTGCCACCTGGCGGATAGCGTCCATGAGCGGTCCCGGTCGGACATCTTTGAGCAGATAGCCTGCCGCACCAACTCGGAAGCTGGGGACCACGTAGTTCTCGTGTCCAAAGGTCGTGAGCATGATCACGTGGGTCCGCGCCCGCACCCGGCCAATCTCGCGTAGAGCGCTTATTCCGTCGCACTGAGGCATCCGCACATCCATGAGAACGACGTCAGGCTCCGCTGTGACGGTCATGGCGATGGCCTCCTCACCGTCCTTGGCCTCCCCCACCACCTGCATGTCGCCCTCGGCCTCCAGCATCGAACACAGCCCCTCGCGCACGGCGGGGTGATCATCGGCGACCAGCACCCTGATCACGCAGCATTCCTCCCTGAAGCTCCGTTGGGTGTGGGGCCATAGTCGCTCCCCGGGTGGCCATCACCTTCCAAACCCAAACCTGGGAGCTCGCCGCTCAGGGCACCCTCGTGGACCAGCAGCCATCGCTTGCGGTCTAGTCCCGATCCGTAGCCGACAAGCGCCCCATCGCTGCCTATCACCCGGTGGCACGGGACAACGATCGGGATGGGATTGAGGCCGTTGGCCGCCCCCACTGCGCGCGCCGCCCCGGGCCGTCCGATGTGAGCGGCGATCTCGCCATAGCTGCGGGTCTCTCCCCAGGGGATGGAGGCCAGCGCCTGCCATACCTGTTGCTGGAATGGGGTCCCCAGCGGGCATATGACGAATGAGAATCCAGTCCTAGCCCCCATGAAGTATTCGATGAGCTGGGCCCGCGGCTCGATCAAGAAGCTGTCCCTACGTGGTATCGCCGGGTCCAGCCCGGACTGCGGGTCCACCCCCACGAAGTCGAGGTTCAGCAGACCGTTCGGCCCCCCCAGGAGTCGGATTGGCCCGATTGGGCTGGAAAGTATCGAGTAGCCAAGCTGCTCCGGCGCCAAGCCTTGTCCTGCCAGGGGGTCGCTGGAGCCTCGGGTGAGCGTTGCCATCTGCCTATCTTGACCGACGCTCATCGAGATGTCTAGACAGATCCGGACAGTCCTCTGGTGGGCCGAGGCGGTTTTGCGGCACTTGGAGGACGGGCGCCGGCAACTTCGTGACGAGCTGTGGAAGAGGGGCTGGATTCCCCGCGGATGTCTCGCTGGGGCCTTGGGATGGTCCACCGACCCAACCCTCGAAGGCGCTGAGGGCGATGGCCGTCTCAGAACAGCCGGCGGCTTCGAGGACCATGTAATCCAACCAGCCCGCCGTCGAGCAAGCAGGCACTGCCACGGTTCTCTCCAGTGAGGTACCCTGCGCTGCGGTTTACCTTGCAAGCCGGCCTCCAAGGGTACGGTCTGGTCGCTCCAGCTGGTCGAAGAGGTCAGCCCGAGACTTCCCGACGGCCGGGATCGGAGCAGAGTTCACGGTGTGCGCCCGTCGGCTGAACAGTTCCAACAAGCCGTCCAGCGTTGGCTGCGCCTCTTGATTCCACTCCAACTCCCACTGACGAACCAGGTCCACGCTCGCCGCGGTGGCGATCCTGGCAGCCTCCCGAAACGCCAGTGTCGGCATCACCGTGCTTCCGTAGCTCTGTGCCAGAGCGAGATATTCTGGTGCAATGGCCCCGTTGCGCCAGATGGTGCGACCGAGGTGGGGGTCCGAGAAGTCGGGCACCAGCGCTCGAGCGGCCAGACCAAAGAAGTCGAAGGCGGAGCGATGCATGTCCAACCAATTCTCTAGTCGCTGGGCTCGGGATGGGGCAACATAGAGCAAGCCGCTGGCGCCCATCATGGCGACGAACACGTCGACCCGAGAGGGGCCGACGTCACCTGTCCGCTGTATGGACATGCCGCCGGCGAGGAAGGTGACATACAGCATCTCGCCCGGCCCGTGCGAGAGCTGTAGGACGGGGTCCTGCTCTCCGAGCCAGCGCCGGTAGGATCGGCAGAACTCCCCGTAGCTCATTTCGGCTCTGTGAGACGATCCGAACTTGGTCCACAGCTCACGAAGGGTCGTGCCGGGCTGCTGCTTCAAATCCAGCCAGGCGGCTGTCCAATCGGGCCCTCCGCCCCCGCGGGATTCAGCGGCTGCCGATTTGGGAAACAACCTTCGCTCGACGGCCTGGAAGTCCTCACTTTCTGCCAGCGAGTGCCCCATCCCGAGGCTTTCCGCCCGGGCGAGGTAGTCGTGCACGGTCGACCGGGGAATCCCCAATTGACTGCTGATGGAGCGGACGCTGGCGCCTTGGGCATTGAGCTCGAGCACATCGTGGATCCGGCGGGCCCGCACCGACCGCTTCATTGGAAGTGGCCAGGCTGGAGTTGGGCAGGTTGCACCCAAGGCGGCGGGTCAATCCAGAGAATCGCCGACCGAAACCTGAGCGAGAGGGCCAGGGGGGCTCGACAAGCGCCGGCTCGGGTCGTGCCCATCCGCCTGAGGATCATCGCTGCTGGAGGCGCACTTCGAGTGCGTCGCGGAGTGCGTCGCCGACAAAGTTGAAGGCGACCACGGTGACGACTATCGCTATGCCAGCGGGATAGATCAACCACCAGTACCCATCGAAGATGTAGCTGAGCCCGTTTGATAGCTGGTGCCCCCAATTGGTCGCCGGAGGAGGAACTCCCAGCCCCAGGTAGCTGAGGGTAGCCACATACAGGATGGCATCGGCAACCTGAAAGGTGGCATTGACCACGATCACCCCGACGCTGTTGGGGATGATGTGACGGAAGAGGATGCGGCGCCGCCCACCCCCCATCACCGTGACCGCCTGGACGTACTCCCGCACCCGAAGCCCCAGGGTCTCGCCCCTCACCAGGCGCGCAGGAACCAACCATGCGACCAGGCCAATCACCACAATCAGCTCCAAAATGGAGGTGGTGAAGATGGCGCCCAGAACAATGAGCAGGAACAGGAACGGGATCGCCAGCAGGGCGTCAACAGTCCGCATCATCACGGCATCGACAGCACCGCCGGCCAATCCCGCCGCGGCACCCCATATCACGCCCAAGGTCACGGCGATGAATGCCGCCGCCAAGCCGATCTCAAGAGAGGTCTGGCCGCCGAGCATCAGCCGACCGAGCACATCGTAGCCGACGGGATTGGTACCCAGTAGGTGGGCGGCGCTAGGCGCATGATTGGCCAGTCCGGGGTCGTTGAAAACCTGCTCCGTTCGGTAGATTAGAGGCCCTACGAACGAGAACAGCAGCATGAACAGGATCAAGCTGAGGCCGACGATCGCCAGCCGGTTCTCCAAGAAGGCACGCAGCACGAGCCGCCCTGCGGATCCCGAAGCGACCACCTCGCCACCTTCCGGAGGCGGGGATCCATCGGTGGGGAAGGCTCCAATATCGCCGACCCGATCAAGCCCCGCCGGCGTCACCCCTTCCACGACCGAACCCTCCCCCTCTGCTTCCGGTTCTGAAAACCTGGCCCAAAACGGTCAGGAGACATACCTGATCCTCGGGTCGACGACGGCGTACATCACGTCTGCCAACAGGTTTCCGGCCACCGTAGCCAGGGCCACGATCAAGGTCACTCCCAGCAGGACGGGAAAGTCGTTTGACACAGCGGCCTGAAAAAAGAGCAGGCCCATCCCGGGATAGTTGAAGACCGTTTCGGTGACCAGCGAGCCGCTGAGCACGCCGGGGATGGAGAGGCCCACCAAGGTGATCAGAGGCAGGAGCGCATTGCGCAGGATGTGGCGAAGAAGAATTGACAACTTGGCGACTCCCTTGGCCCTAGCCGTACGCACATAGTCCTGGATGCGCTGCTCCCGCATCGCGCTGCGCATGAAACGGGTGAACAACGCCAGGGTCACCAGCGTCAGGGTCGCGATCGGCAGCACCATTGCGTTCAACTGTGAGAACAGCCCGCCCTGGTCCTGGGGCGCTTCGAATGGGAACCAGCTGAGGCCCTCGCTGAAGACAACTATCAGGAGGAGCCCGAGCCAGAAGGTGGGCATCGAGTAGAAGATGAATATGAGGCCGGTGCCGACATAGTCGTCGGGCTTGTTACGGCGCAGCGCCTGCCACATCCCGGCGGGGATGGCCAGGACAACCGCCAATGTCAGGGCCGATCCGGTCAGGAACAGCGTCTTGGGGATTCGCTGGATGAGCAGGGCTGCCACTGACTCGTTCAGCTTGAAGGAGAAGCCCAGGTTGCCATGCAGAGGATTCCCAAGCCAGATGAAATATTGGATGGGCAGCGGTCGGTTGAACCCATATTCCAGGGTCAGTTGACGGACCGCCTGCGCTGTCGTTTTGCCGCCCAGAATTGCTCGCACGGGGTTGCCGGGCAACAGATGGAGCAGGGTGAAGGTGATCACAGTGACCCCGAACACCACCACCAGGGACTGGAGGACCCGCCTCAGCAGACAGTTGGTCACCGCATCTCACCTAGCTTTTGGAGCGTTGGGGTGGTGGGCCCGTGGCTGGGTCGGCGCAATTGCCGACCCAGCCACCCGACCTCCCGCGGTCAGGAGAAGGAGTAGTCCTGGGGATATATCGAACCGTAGGGATCTAGCGGTGTGACTCCACGCAGGTTGCTCTTGTAGAGGACCAACTCGTCCTGTTCTGGGGTCGTGGGCATGTAGACCACAGGAACCTGTTGGGCCAGGTAATTCTCGTAAGTGAAGAGCGCCTTCAGCTCGGCAGCAGCCGAGGAAGCGGTGTGCGTTGCCTGGATGTTGGCGTCATTGGTCGGAATGCTGTAATCTCCGGCATTGGACGAGGCGCCGGTCCCGAAGATCTCACCTCCGGTGGGAAGGTAGTCGGGGGAGTACGACCATCCCCCACCCCAGTTCGCGAGCTCCCACCCACTGCATGGGGTGGCCGTGGTGCAGCCGTTGAAGGCGGTGCCGATCACC
Source organism: Candidatus Dormiibacterota bacterium (assembly GCA_027313505.1). GTDB lineage: Bacteria > Chloroflexota > Dormibacteria > Aeolococcales > Bog-877 > AG-12. The sequence goes on along the minus strand of DAHVDN010000002.1, from coordinate 100,098 downwards.
TGAGCGAAGGGCGCTGTGGACAGGGTCAGGTCGATTCCTGCGCTCCTCTGTGCCGCGGACTGCAGCGCCTCCATCTCATTGGTCAGTGGGACCGACCCACTCTGATAGAGCAGGGTAAACGCCAAGGTCTCCCCACTGGAGATCCCAGCGCCGCATTGATTGGCGCCGGTTCCCGGTCTGGAGCAGAAGCTGGTCCCGCCCTTCTTGACTGTCCACCCGTGATCTTGGAGCAGGGAGACAGCCTTGGCAGGGTCGTATGGATAAATCTGGCCCTTGGCCTCCAGCGGACTCTCGTCGGCGTTCCCGACCGGCCAGGTGGGCACAGGTCCGTTGGTCACTGTGGCGTATCCCCCGAGAAAGTCCTTGATGTACTGAGGCTGATTGACCAGCGACTGCACCGCCTGGCGGAAGTACAGCTGCTTGAAGATCGGACCGGTCTTGGGGTTGGTGAAGTTGTAGGGGAAATAGGTGAACGCGGAGCCGTACCACGGCGCAAATGAGTATCCGAACCGCCTCTCCAGTGAGGCCTTTTGCGCCAGGTCCTGGGGCGGGATGTACCCAATCGTCAGGGTCCCGGCTTCAAGCGCATTGAACTCAGCAGTGTCACTGGTGAAGGGCTCCTCCACAAAGGCCGAGATCGTCGGCTTGGCGCTCCCGGAATAGTTCGGGTTGGGCACCAGCTTCGCGTATCCAGAGGTGGTGTATGCGCTCAGCCTGAACGGCCCGCTGACCACCTGCCAGAGCGGGTTGCTCTGGTAGGTGTCGAGACTCTGCGATTGGCTGTTGAGGAATTGGGCGACACCCAACGCCCCACTGGTCGCGGTTCCTGGATTCTTGGGCACATACTGGGACGGCGAGGTGTTTGGAAGTGCCACCCGGGCCTGGGCCGAGCTGTCGTAGTTCCCGATGGGCCCGGTCGTGGCGAGCTCATCCCATGCCTGCGTCGGAAGCGGCACGATCTGGCTCAGCTCGTTGTACTGGAACCACAGCGGGTTGTATGACGCGTTGAGCTTCATCTGGAGCGAGTAGGTCCCGGTCTGGGTGTAACTCACCACATTGAACGGGAACCCGCCGGGGACCAGCGCCCCCCATCCCGGACCCGGGGCACTGCTGCTGCCCACCGGAGGGGCGTTGGAATCTGTAGCCGCGCTGAGCAGATTCAGCCAAAAGATGACATCTCGGGCGGTGATCGGCTTGCCGTTCGACCAGACCCAATGCTTCAGGGTGATGCTCACGACGGTGTTGTTGGAGGAGAAGACCGGCGGGTTGGCGATGCTGAGCTGCGGGTCATTGATTGGCTGGCCGTGGTCACCGAACCAGTACAGCGGCGGGTACATCGAATAGTCGAACTGCTCTGAGTTGGTGACGCTGAAGTAGGCTGACGACTCCATCGGGAAAATGTAGTTGGGAGGCGCGCTCGGACCTTCCGCAAAAGTCACAGTCCCGCCGTGCGTAGGTTGCGTCGGGGCACTGGTCCCGCCGCAGGCGGCCACCAAAAGTGTTGTAACGATGGCGATCCCCCCGAACCGCCAGTGTCGAAGCAGATTGGCGCTGTTCAAGATTGGTGCCGACCCTCCTGTGTGCACTCTTGCTGGATTTGTCCACGTGAACCCAGGACACTCACCGTATGTCAACTTTTTAGCGTTGGAAATCCCCCATAGGGACTAGATGTGCGCATCTGTCATCCCCCAAAGGAGTGAATCGTATGGCGCGCGTCGCCCCCCAGCGGAGTGACGGCGCAAGGTCGCAGTAGCCCGATGACTGCGGGTTACCGGGAGATGTGGCCGGCGGCCGCCTGGGCCAGGCTAGTGGTCCGTCGGTGAAATGGCATGGTAGCATACGGTGATGCACAACTCCACTGCCGCGGCCATGCCGCTAAGCGCCACGCAACGTCGATCACTACAGCAGATCGCTGGGGCGCCATCACTCGCACATAGGAAGGTCGTCCAAGCGCGTGCTCTGCTCTGGGCAGGAGATGGTGTCGGCAACGAAGAGATCGCCCGTCGCTCCGGCGTGGATTCCGATGCCGTACGCCGTTGGCGAACTCGTTTTGTGGAGAAGGGTGTAGACGGGGTAGGAGTAATCGCCCCAGGGCGGGGCCGCAAACCTTGGTTGCCGCCGGGGACTGTGGCCGAGGTCTTGCGCATCACCCAGCACGAGAGTCCAGCTGACGGGTCGACACACTGGACCACAAGGACCCTGGCCCGACACGTTGGCATCGGCAAGGACTCGGTTGCCCAGATCTGGGCGGATCACAACCTGAAGCCGTGGAGAGTCGACACATTCAAGATCTCCAACGACATCCATTTCGAGGAGAAACTGGTCGATGTCGTCGGGCTGTACATGGATCCCCCGGAGCGGGCCGCCGTGTTCAGCTTCGATGAGAAAACTCAGTGCCAGGCACTGGATCGGACGCAGCCCGGGCTGCCGCTCCGCTCAGGCCGAGCCGGCACCGTGACCCACGACTACAAGCGCCATGGCACGACCGACCTGTTCGCCGCGCTCAACATTGGCAGCGGCGAGATTCTAACCCACTGCCGCAGCAGTCATACCGCCGCCGATGTGCTCAGGTTCTTCAAGCGCATTGACGCCAGCGTGCCGCGGGAGCTGGAGGTCCACGTCGTCCTCGACAACCTGTCCGCACACAAGGCCCCGGCGATCACCGGATGGCTAGCCCACCCCCGCCGGGCGCGCTGGCACTTGCATTACACACCCACCTCAAGCTCGTGGGTCAACCTGGTCGAACGCTGGTTCAAGGAGCTCACTGACAAGCGCCTGCGTCGTGGCGCATTCACCAGCGTGCCCGATCTCATCACCGCAATCGAAAAGTGGGCCGTCTCGTGGAACCAGAACCCCAAGCCTTATGTCTGGCACACACCCGCCAACGAGATTATCGCCAAGGTTCAACGGGGACGTGCCACTCTCCGCCAGATCAATTCACAGACAGACCACTAGGCGTCAGCGCACTTTGTCCGTATCCGTCTGATTTGAAGGTTCACCTCGCCCGATAATTTGATGGTGGCTCAGTTTTCTGCAGTGGTGACCACGGGGATCTACTGCCGGCCAGGCTGCTCCGCCAATCCCGACCCGGGCAACGTGCGCGGCTTTCCGCTGGCGGCCGCCGCCGAGGCGGCTGGGTATCGAGCGTGTCTGAGATGTCGCCCGTATCGCTGGGGAGCTCCACCGCTGCAAGGAGTTCCAAAGGTGGTGTTGCGGGCGCTGGAGGCGGTGGTTGGAGGGGCCCTCGACTCGCAGAACGAAGCGGAGTTGGGCCGCCGGATGGGGATCTCAGGCCGCCATCTTCGTAGACAGTTCCAAGAACACCTCGGAGTGACTCCGGATCAGCTGGCACGGTCCCAGAGAGCCCACTTCGCCAGGCGCCTGTTGGACGACACGGACCTCACTGTCATTGACGTCGCCCTCGCCGCTGGATTCGGCTCCGCCCGACAGATGAACCGGGTCTTTCTGGACGTGTTCCGGGCAACGCCCAAAGTGCTCCGTGCCAAACGTCGTTCGAGCGACCGACTGGCGGCTGACGGAGGGTTGGTTTTGCGGCTCCCGGTTAGTGGTCCGTTGAACTGGGAGGCGATGCTGGGCTATCTGCGAGGGCGGGTGATCCCTGGTGTTGAGGCCGTCAGCGAGTCGACCTACAGGCGCACCGCGCTGATCGAGGGTGACCCCGCGGTGCTCGAATTGGAGCTCGCCGCCTCCGACACCGTGCTGCTACGCGCCCACCTCCCCCACTGGGGTGGCCTCATGGCGATAGTAAGCCGGGCCAGGCGGATCTTCAGCCTCGACTCGGATGTGGCATCAGCCGAGGAGCTCATGCGCCAGGACCAGAGGCTTGCTCACCTGGTGGCTCGCTTCCCTGGGCTCCGACCGCTGGGTGCCTGGGACCCATTCGAGATCGGCGTGCGCGCGATCGTCGGCCAGCAGGTCACCGTCGCTGGGGCCAACACCCTGACGGCCCGCATCGTCGAGTGTCACGGAATACCCGTACCGGGGCTCACCCAGCTCGGCCTTAGCCATCTCTTTCCCAGCGCCGAGAAGCTGGTTGACGCCGACTTGGAGGCCGGGGGTATCCCGAAAGGAAGGGCAGACGCCATCCGGGCCTTCGCTACCGCCGTGGCCCGCCATGAGCTTCACCTCGAAGCTCGGGGCAGACTTGAGGAGTTTGCCGCAGAGATCTCTGCCATAAAGGGCCTCGGGCCCTGGACGGCTCAATATCTGGCGTTGCGGCTGGGAGAGCCCGATGCCTTCCCCGCCTCAGACCTTGGCCTCCGGCGCGCTCTCTCAGGCGAGCCACGAGGTGTTGCAAACCCCGCGGTGGCAGCGCGGGTTGCAGAGGGCTGGCGCCCGTTCCGGGGCTTTGCGGCCATGCACCTTTGGACGGCTGGGAGTCGAACCTAGTCACCACCTCCGGTGCCCGCCTCCGATCCCTCACGTAGCGACGCATTCCCAAGTAATGAATCAAGGTCGGCAGTCGCCATCTCGCCAGCATTGCTTAAGCGTCTCAGGGGGGTGTCCGGCAAGTGGAAGCCCCTTACCGGCCGGGACTCTGCGGCGGGCCGCCGACTGAGGGGTGCCTCTTCTCGAGTCCGGTCGGATTCCATGACGCTTCGGCCGTCACCTTAAGCCGTTTCCACGCTAGCTCGCGAATCGACTTGGTGAGTAGTACCGGTAGAATCCCGCCACGGCTAACGGAACGACCCAGACCACCGACCTCCTGTCCTCAGTACTCTCCGAGCTGGCGTTGGTGGTCGATGCCCTTGACCAGGATCGGCTCTGGGACCCCACCCCGTGCTGCGAGTGGGACTTGGCCCAGCTCAGGGACCATGTATGGGGTTGGTTGGGCACCTTCGCGGCGGGATTCTCCGACCCAGATGGGAGAGCGCCCAGCTCCGACATAGCAAACCAGCACTCCTTCCGACGGGTGCAGAGGTGCGCAGAGCGGCCGAGTCGCTGGTCGGAGCCCTCCGCGGCGGGGCGGCCCAGCGCCCCTTGTGGCTCGGGGAACACTCGATGCCTGGAGAGATCGCCTTGGGGATGATCCTGTGGGAGTATCAGGTCCACCGATGGGACCTCGCCCGCGCCACTGGCCAAGAGTGGTCGCCCCCGGTTGCTGCCGTCGAGGAATCGCTGGCCTTTGCTCCCGCGATGCTCACCCCTGACTATCAGGGCGAGGGAAAGGCCTTCGCCCCACCGGTCGTGATTCCCGGCTCCAGCTCGGCCCTTCACCATCCGCTCGGCCTTTCCGGACGCGACCCAGAGTGGACAGCCCCCTGACCGGGATGCGCTAGGCGACGTCCGGCTGGGCCCGACTGACAACTGCCGGGCGGGCGGTCCGGGCGGCTTCGCGGAGGAGAGCTGTAGTAAGGCGCACCAGCTCCCTCGGGCATCCAGTCACGATAAGTGGTCGAGGTCACCACCCGATGGGGACGCCCTGAAGTGTGATCACCTTCGATCGCTGACCATGCCATCCACCACGGGCCGTGGTCCAGCCCAAGCTTGGGGGGCGATCCGCCGAGATGAGCGCCACTTTCTTGAATACACCGTAAGTGATCACATAAGTTATATAAGATCCTCTAATAGCCCATTAAGAAGCTTATGAGCCTATTTATCACGATCACCAAAGAGTGTGCTACAATGTAGCTTAAAAGATCATTTACACAGTTTCAGAGAGCTAATATAGCTCTGAAGATGGATCATGAGGATAGATGAAGAGAGCACGGATCAGGTGGTCCTGGCGGAGCTGGGGGAACGGCTGACGCGCCTCCGGCTGGATCACAACCTAACCCAGGCGGATGTCGCCAGGGAGGCCGGGCTCAGCAAGATCACCGTAGAACGGATGGAGGCCGGCCGACCGGCCGAGCTGCGCTCCTTGGTCAGAGTGCTGCGGGTGCTGGGAGGGCTGGCGGGGTTGAACCAGCTGATAGCTGAGCGTTTGCCGAGCCCGATCGACAGCCTTCGCCTAAGGGGGAGGCAGAGACGGCGGGCGTCGGGATCTCGGGCACCCACGAAGGTCTCCTCCCCCTCCTCGGTGGCATGGAGCTGGAAGGACCAGCAGCCACCTGCAGGTTCATGACCAGCGTCGCGGCGGTCAACCTTTGGGGCACGCGGGTTGGGGCCGTCGAGATGGCCGACGGTGATACCACCGCTACCTTCCAGTACGACCGCCATTTCCTCGGCAGCGGAGTTCAGCTATCTCCGCTCGCCATGCCTTTGCGCGAGGCTCCATATGCCTTTCCGGAGTTGAGCCCTGCCAGCTTTCACGGACTTCCCGGCATGCTAGCCGACTCACTCCCGGATAGGTTCGGGAACGCGCTCATCGACTCCTGGCTGGCCCGGACGGGACGTCAGCCGTCTGAGTTCAACTCCGTCGACCGCCTCTGCTACGTGGGGCGGCGGGCCATGGGTGGGCTGGAGTTCGCTCCCGTCCTCGGCCCGAGAGGATCAAAGAGCCAGACCATAAACGTTGAAGAGATGGTGGAGCTGGCTTCGGCGATTCTGACCAGCCGCCGGCGCTTCGCGGCGTCCCTTTCGGAGCCGCAGCGCACCAAGGCAATGAAGGACATTCTGCTGGTGGGCACCTCGGCCGGCGGCGCCCGGGCCAAGGCGGTCATCGCCTACAATCCCGCGACAGCTGAGGTGCGCTCTGGCCAGGTCGAGGTGGACCCCAACTTCGAGCATTGGATCATCAAGTTCGACGGGGTGGCAGGCAATCACGACAAGGACCTGCGCGGCACCCTGGGATACGGCGCTGTCGAGTTCGCCTATTCCGAGATGGCCAGGGCCGCTGGCATCCAGATGACCGAGTGCCGCCTCCTTGAGGAAGGCGGGCGTCGGCATTTCCTGACAAGAAGGTTCGACCGACTGCCGGGTGGCGACAAGCTGCACATGCAGTCACTCGCCGCGCTTCGGCACTTCGACTTCAACATGGCTGGGGCCTACTCCTACGAACAGGCGCTGGAGACCATAGGACGGCTGGGTCTCGGGATGGAGAGCCGCGAGCAACAGGTCCGCCGCATGACCTTCAATGTGATGGCCCGAAATCAAGACGACCATGTGAAGAACATCTGCTTTCTGATGGATCGAGGGGGCCGGTGGTCTCTGGCCCCGGCTTTCGACCTGACCTATGCCTTCAACCCTGATGGGCCGTGGACCAGTAGGCACCAGATGTCCATCAACGGCAAGCGCGAGGACTTCACTTTGGAGGATTTTCAGGCCTGCGCCGAGACCGCGGGCCTGGCGCGGGGACGGGCCAAGGAGATCGTGGACGAGGTGGCCGCGGCAGTTTCCGACTGGCGGTCCTTCGCCATTGGAGCCGGAGTTGAGCCGCAGACCGCAGACCGGATCGGACGAGCCCAGCTCCCCAGCCTTTAGCCACATGGGGTGGGCCCAATCAGTCAATGGGGCAGATGTTAACCTTTTCGACCGATGGCGACCTCAACTTTCGAAGTCGGAAGCGGTCCGAACCGAATCTTCGGATAGCGTACCGGTGAGGGGACCGAAGTGGTTGTCCTTCACGGGGGGCCGGGCCTTTCCGAGTACACCAGCAGCCTGCTGCCGGAACTCTCCGACTCTTACAGCGTAATTCGCTTCCAGCAACGAGGGCTGGCTCCATCTGCAATTGATGGGCCCTTCGATGCGGCAGACAGGTCGACGATGTCATAGCGGTGATGGGTGGGCTCGGCTTGCGCAACCCGCTGGTGGTCGGGCATTCCTGGGGAGGTCATCTGGCGATGCACCTCATGGTCTCCCGTCCCGACCGGGTGGCAGCTGCACTGGTGGTGGATCCGCTGGGTGCGGTCGGCGATGGAGGGGAGGCCGACCTGGCGCGCACCCTCGGGGAACGGGTCTCCAAGGAGGCGGCGGCCAGGGCTGAGGTTCTTGACCAACGGGCATTGAGAGGCGAAAGCACTGCCGAAGACCCTGTTGAGGGACTCTCCCTGGTCTGGCCGGGATACTTTGCCGAGCCCGCCCAGGCGCCACCCATGCCGCCGATGGAGATCTCAGTTACGGCCTACTCCGAGACCTTCGCCTCCATTCACGACCACCTGGCCCGGGGGACACTGGCGAACGGTCTGCCGAAGGTCACGATCCCCGTCACCTTTCTGCTCGGGGAGCAGAGTCCGATTCCAATCGAGCACGGGCGGGCCAGCGCAGCATTGATGCCCACAGCGGAGATAACTGTGGTCAACGGCAGCGGCCACGTCCCCTGGTTGGAAAAGCCTGGCTGCGTGCGGCTGGAGCTGGACAGGCTGCGCTCTCGCAGCGGCTGAGCTACGTCGCTCAGGCAGCGCCCTCAGCACGGGCCATGAAGTCCTTCATCGTGGTCATGAACGCGCTGGGCTCCTCGTAGAAGGGCATGTGCGCGCTGCTCTCGAACAGGGCCAGCTCGGAGCTCGAGACTTGCTCCTGCATCAGCCTCATATGCTCTGGAGTGCACTCGTCGTAGCGTCCGGCGACGAACAGGGTGGGCACGGAGATCTCGTGGAGCCGCCCCAGAATGTCCCACTCCTTCAGGTTTCCGGTGACGTTGAAGTCACTGGGACCGACCATCGTCCGGTAGATCTCGGCTCCCTGCCCCGCGAAGCACTCCTCCAGCCCCCGGGGCCACGGTTGCAGCCGACAGATGTAGTGTTGGAACCAGATGGCCATCGCGCCCTGGTATTCGGGACAGCTGTAGTAGCCGTTCCTCTCGTGGTGGTCAATGGTCTCCTGCACTGACTGGGGCAGCGCCAGCTTCAGCCGTGCGGTCTCTTTTTCCATGAGCGGCATGCTGGCCAGGCTGTTGGAGACAATGAGGCTCACCAGGTCTGGCCGACGATCCAGGACGTACTGTTGCACCAGCATGCCGCCCCAGGAGTTGCCGAACAGATGATGTCTGTCCAGCTGCAAACCCTCCCGCACAGCATCAACCTCTGAGAGAGAGCGTTCCATCGTCCACAAGCCTGGATCCGTCGGGCACTCGGACCTCCCGCATCCCAGCTGGTCCCAGAAGATGACCTGGCGGTTCTCCGCCAGCTCCTCCAGGGGGGTCAGATAGTTGTGGGTGAAGCCGGGTCCCCCATGCACCACGAGCAGTGGCGGAAGCGGGCCCCCGCCGACCGCCTTGTACCAGACCTGGCCGCCCGGGACCTCGATAGTCCCCTCATGGGACAGGAGGTGTTGGGTCACTTCAACTCCAAGAAAAGGCCCGTGGTTGGAGATCTAAAAAACCGCCCCGGGCCGGGCCATGGTATCAATCCGGAACATCCGGTCAGCTGAACTTGCCGCGGTGTCCAGGGCTTTTGCCGATGTTCGACCCTCCAAGCTGGATTCGCTGGTGGCCAGAGCTGTGCGGCCCGACGGCGCCGATGCTCGACGTCACCTCACTTCGCCAGCGGTACCTCGGCGGCAGGGATCGGGGTGGCCGAGGGGCCGGCACTCGCAACCGTCTTGCGCAGCGGCACCTCCTTGAGCACCCAGGTGACCGCGAAGCCGGCCACCCCGAAGGGCACAGCCCATAGGAACACCGGGTGCAGTGACGTCGTGACCGCCTGGATGTAGCCGGCGTGAACCGCGGGAGGCAACTTGGCCAGCACTGCGGGGCTCGCCCCCGCGGCGCCGCTGAACCCCTTGGGCAAAGGAGTCTTCCCGAGGTAGCGGACCAGGTTGCCGGTGAGAACGTTGGCGAAAATTGCCCCAAATACCGCTGTCCCGAACGATCCGCCGATCGACCTGAAGAACGTTGCCCCGGAGGTTGCGACTCCCAGATCTGAATGCGGGACCGAGTTCTGGACCGCGATCACCAGCACCTGCATGACCCCACCAAGGCCAAGCCCAAGGATCACCATGTACAAGAAGATCGTCGGGGTACCGGTGTGCTCCCCGAGACGGGAGAAGAGAAATAGCCCGACGGTCATGACCGCTGTCCCGAGGATCGGGAAGATCTTGTACCGACCCCAACGGCTGATGAGAATCCCCGACCCGATCGAGGTCACCAGCAACCCCGCCATGAGGGGAAGGAGCTGGAGACCTGAGCCAGTGGGGCTGGCGCCGCGGACCACCTGAAGATAGGTGGGCAGATAGGTGATGGCGCCGAACATCGCGAACCCGACGATGAAGCCGATGGCGCTGGCGGCCGCGAACACCCGATTTCTGAACAGCTTAAGCGGCAGGATCGGTTCGACCGCTCTCCTCTCTACCAGGGCGAACACCGCCAGGAGAATCACCCCCACGGCGGCCAGAATGACGATCGGGGCGGAGCCCCAGGGATAGGTCGTGCCCCCCAGGGTGGTCAGCAGCACCAGGCAGGAGACCCCGCCGGCGAGGAGCACCGCCCCGACGTAGTCGATCACGTGCTGCACCCGGCGCAGGGCGCTTGGGAGGTACCAGGTGGTGACGAACAGGGCAACGATCCCAATCGGGATGTTGACGTAGAAGATCCAGTGCCAGGAGAGGTTTTGGACGAAGAAGCCCCCGAGGAGCGGGCCCGCGACGCTGGAAAGTCCAAAGACAGCGCCGAAGATCCCCTGGTACTTGCCGCGGTCCCGTGGGGGGACCACATCGCCGATGATCGCCTGGGCCCCTACCATCAGACCGCCCGCGCCGAGTCCCTGGAGAGCCCGAAAGACGATCAGTTCGATCATCGACGAGCTGAGGCCGGAGAGCGCTGAGCCGACCAGGAAGATGACTATCGCTGCCTGGAAGAAGATCTTCCTTCCATACATGTCGCCGAGCTTCCCCCAAAGAGGGGTGGAGACAGTGGAGAGCAGGAGGTACCCGGTCACCACCCATGAGAGGTGGGAAAGACCGTGCAGATCCCCGGCTATCGTGGGGAGGGCGGTGGCCACGATGGTCTGATCAAGGGCTGCCAGAAGCATCCCCAGCATCAAAGCGCCGATTACCAAGAAGATTCGGCGTTGGTCCAGAAGTGGATCCCCGGCGGGGTCAAGCTTCGAAGGCGAATCGGCGCCCGGGTCTCGCCTCACTTGGCCGATCCAACCAGGTGAGCCGTAGCGCGGCCCAGACCGGCCGGTTCCACCAGGCGCGCCCCACCGTCGGGCCCGGGGGGGGCCGCGGCCTTTCGGCCCCGCCGGGAAGGGTGCCCGGCGTTCGGCGCCGGAAGACCCGCCGAGACTCGGGCGAAGGCGTCATCCAACAGCCCCGGGAGGTCACTGGCTCGCTCCCCTCCGCGCCACGACATGACCACGGCCCGGAGGACCCCGAAGGCCACCGCAGTCGTCAGCGCTGGATAAAGGTCAGAGTCCGGGTCGGTCTGCGTCCGCATGCCAATGACTTCAGCCAGAGCCCTCTCGTAGGTCGCGAAGGCGGCGAAGGCACGCGGGATCAGCGCTGGGTAGCGGTGCAGCACCTCCATTCGCAGCGTCCACTCCTGGTCCCGATCCATCATCTGCGCGGTCAGCTCCCCGAGCACCGCCCGGAGCGCGACCAGAGGAGCCTCGGTGGCGGGCCGCGCCGCCAGCGCCTCCGCAAGATGCTCGACCAGCCCGGGGTCAAGCCCGATGATCACATCCTCCTTGGACGGGAAGTGGTTGAAGAAGGTCCGGATCGAGACGTCGGCGGCCTCAGCTATCTCCTCAACCGTCACCTGGCTGAGGCCATGCTCCGCCACCAGCCGCAGCGCTGCTGAGCGCAGCCGCCAGTGAGTCGATAGACGTTTGCGGTCGCGCCGACCAATCTCCGTGACCATCTCCACAATCTACCGGGAAGCTGCAGCGGGTGCAAATCTGCACTGTCTGCAGCTACGGTTGGGCCGTGTCGCCCTGGGCCCCACGGGCTCTCCTTCCCGCATGAGATGGGGATCATCCGGAGATGGGTGGGAATAGCTGCCCGAGCCGATCCAGTGTCTGGTTGGCCCCCGAGTCAGCGTGATACTGCTCGATGGCTTGGTCGCGCGCCTCTGCGGTTGGGAAGGTCAGCCTCATACTCAGCGCCGTCATCCCCATCATTTCATCGAACGTGACGGTGGTCTGGAAACGGGGGTTCAGGTGGGTATATACCAGGCGAGTTGGCGCTGAGACCTCGTCGTAGACCACCGTGTTCGGGTAGTCAACCCCGTCCGGGCCGTGCATCGTGAATATCCACCTCCCACCCGGCCGGACGTCGATCTCATCAACTGTGATCGAGAAACCCTCCGGCCCCCACCACCGGCGTAGGTGCTCCTCTCTGGTCCACATCTCAAACACCCGGTCGCACGACGCTGGGAAGCCGCGGCTGATGGTCAGCTGTCGGCCCGCCGCTCCGGTCAGATGGTCGTCCAGCCGCTGGAGGCTTTGATTCCAGCCAGCCCCCATTCCACCAATCATGAACTTGGACTCTGGGGTGAGTCCCTCAGCCCGCGCCCGGACCGTCACCCTGGTCCTGCCCTCCTCTTCCACAAAGGAGATCGACGTCCAGGTCCTCAGCGCTGGTCGCCCATCCGAGTCAAGGGCTGTCCCCTCGAAGGCCAGCCGCTCTGGAACGGTAACCTCCGAATACCTGGCATCCAGGGGGAACTCTTCACCATCCGGTCCCCGCATCGTGAGGCTCAGCTCTCCCCCGGCCCTGGGGTCCGAACGCGCCGCCACCACCTGAAACCCATCCGGCCCCCACCATTTAACAAGCTGCTCGACTTGGGTGAAGCTGCGAAACAGCATCTCCCGAGGGGCGTCGAATACCCGGAGGACCGTGATCTCACCGCTGCGCTGGCCGCTATCCACTTTGACGCTCCTCCTCTTGGATCGCCCGAAGGTAGTTGTCGAGCCGATCTAGGCTGCCCTCCCAGAAGCGACGGTATCCGTCCAGCCATACCGACACTTCCTTCAACGGCTCCGCCCGAAGACTGCGAGGCCGCCACTGAGCTTGGCGGCCCCTGGCGACCAATCCCGCCTCGGCCAGCACCTTCAGATGCTTGGACACTGCGGGCTGACTGATGGTCAGGGGCTCCGCCAACTCCATGACCGAGGCGGCGCCCTGGGCCAGCCGAGTTAGGATCGCTCGCCGAGTGGGATTGGCCAACGCCGCGAACGTACGGTCGAGCTGGGCGGTGCCGGGCATGCGCATAATCTAGCAGATATATAACCCATAAGCAATGTGTACGCCCAAACGGGCTGAAACCCGGGTGCAGGGGCCACTCGTTCCCGAACCGAGTCTCTCGCGCAGCACAGCCAGGCTTCCGACGACGCCCCATCGCCCGGCGCCGGTGAGCGCCCACCAATTCCCCCACCCAGCCCACCATCGGACAGCGTCGAGGCTCCTGGCGAATCCGGCGGCAGCAGTCCCTGTAGGTGGCTCGTGAAATTGGTTCTCTGGACCCAACTTCCGGGCAGCTACAGGGCTGGTGACTGCCCAATCTCTGGACGCAGCCGACGATGGTGCCCGGCGCTCGTATCCTGGGGCCTTGGGCGGGATGGCAATAGGGGGTGAGCGGCTCCATTCTGCGTACCCACTCCATCTGTAAGTTTGACCCTGCTGGAGGTCGACGTGGATCCGGAGCAATGCTTGGAAAACACCAGCGCGACGCTTCGGGCAGCTGGCTGCGTTTCTGCCGAGGAGGAGGCAGCAGAGCTCATCGCGGCCAGCGGCGGGGACAACGAGCTTCTGGGCGAACTGGTCGGGCGGCGAAGTACAGGTGAGCCGCTAGCGTGGCTGGTCGGTTCTGTCAAATTCTGCGGCGTCCCCATCCAAGTCACCAAGGGGGTATACGTCCCGCGCTGGCAGACTGAGGCGCTGGCACTGGAGGCGGTCGCCAGACTGCCCGAGCGTGGACTCGCTGTGGACCTCTGCACCGGATCGGGGGCGGTCGCAGCGGTCCTGTCGCACTATCGACCTCAAGCCTGCGTCATCGGCTCCGAGATCGATCCCGTCGCAGCCGCCTGTGCGCGGCGCAATGGGGTGCAAGTCTACCAGGGAGATATGGGGGCTGGCCTGCCAGCCTCGTGCTGGCGTCAGGTGGATGTGGTGACCGCAGTGGTCCCGTACGTGCCTACCGGCGAGCTGCAGTTCCTGCCTCGGGATGTGACCGCCTACGAGCCCACCCGCGCGTTGGATGGTGGTTCCAAGGGGACCGAGCAGCTGGTGCGCGCCTGCCAGCTGTCGGCCTCACTGCTGAAGTCGGGCGGCTCTCTTCTGGTGGAGCTGGGCGGCCGGCAAGACCTGCTCCTTAAGCCCTTCCTGTGCGAACTGGATTTTCACGACTTTGAGTCCCACCATGACGAAGATGGGGATCTGCGGGCGGTCTTCTGCCGGCGCTGAGAGTCGCGCCGGCGAAACCTGCGCTCCTCTCCGGCCCTGTCAGCTCGAAGCACCGCCAGCTGCGGCCCCAATCGCCTCCTCCTTTCGACGGCAAAGACTAAGAGCAAGAGGACAGCCAGCGTGCTCAGAGGTCCGGCAGTTCCAGCCAGCGCGTCGCTGCTCACCAGAAACGCGACAGGTAGCACCGTGACCGCGAAAGCTAGCAGCCAATCTCGGGGGCGCAGCGGCTCACGGCGGTGGGTGCCCAGAGCCAGCAAGACCAAGGGCATGAGGACCAAGGTGTCATATGGATGGACATAGGGGCTCACCAGCACCCAGATCGCCAACGGCAGGAGAAGCTCCCAGCCAGCCCGCTCGGTGAGAGATACCCGACGCCAACCATCATCTCGGGGCATACCCAAGAGCCAGGCTAGGACGCCGGTACCGACCGCCATCAGAAGGAGCGTGGGGATGCTCCCGATGCCGAACGCGATCCGACCCGAACCGACGAACAACCGGAGCACTGCCGCGAAGCCGACAAGGGACGCCTGCGGCTGAGCAACACCATGGGAGAAGGTCATAAGGGCGAGACTCCAAGCCGCGAGCCGCCCGGGCTGCAACAGCGCCGGGACCCCGACCAGTACCGCCAGCGAAACCAACTGGCCCATCAGGACTCGGCGGACCGGGCCACGTTCCCTGGCGGCGAAGAGCAGCAGGAGCGGAACCAGTGGAAGTACCACCTGCGGCTTGAGCAGGGCGGCGGCTGCCGAGAGCAATCCAGCGGCGATCCAGCGCTCCCCACCGGCGGCCAACAGGACACCCACCACCAGAGCGACCAGCACGGCATCTAGTTGCCCGACCTGGTACCCGAGAAGCGCGACCGGGGAAACGGCGATCAAGAGGGCGACAGGCCAGGAGCCCTGCCGTGGCAGTGCTCGGAGCCAGGCCCAAGCGGCGCCGCCCACAAGCGCGATGCTCATGACGATCCAGATCGGCAGCGCAATGGCGTATGGCAGCAGGCTCCAGGGAGCCACAACCCACCCCACCCAGGGCAGGTACGGGAATGCCCCAAACGGGTGGGCGAGCCCAGCGCCGCTGGCGGCGATTGCCGCCCGGGCCAACGGCCCGCCGGAATAGGGGTCCAGCCCGTGGGCAACCGCCCAACCCGCGGCATAAAAGATGTGAAAGTCGACAGCTCTTAGGGGAGCCCCTGCTCGTATCAGGGGAAAGAGAAGGGCAATGGCGACGGCCAAGTTCACTACCCCGAAACAGACGGCCGCCGCGACCCTCCAGTTGAGGTGTCCACGGCCTCTGCCTGGAAGGGTCACTACATCGGGCGATGGCCCCTCGCTGACCAAGGCTCGGCCCCGGTCCTCGCGATCACCCGAATGACCGCCCGAAGTCGTCGACAGCCCGGCCCGATCTGTCCCATCCTCTCCGATGCGGAGCGGCCAACCGTCACGGTCGGCGGATGAGTGGGTTACCTGGCCATCGGCCCCCGATGGCGGCCTTGCGTCGACCCCCTTCCTGACTGGGGAGTTCAAATCAGCTGCGAAGACCCTTCGCGCGTTACCGAGATTGCCGCGGATCCCGATTGCGTCGAGGTCGGGTAGGTCGCGCTCCCGTGGCCAGGGATAATGGCCGTCCAATCTCGGTCACGGTCCGGCCACGGCTCTCTTGCCTGCGGCTTTCCCTGCCGCAGGGGGCCACTACTTTGGGATGTTGAGCTTCCTGCTACCAATGACCGACAGGTCGCCCAGTTGATCGGTCCTGGGGCAGCTATCACCAGCCCTGGTGGGTCCGTGAGGCAGAGAGCGAGCGCCGCCATGGGTCCACAAACACTGCTGGCCGTGGGTCACCGGCCTTGACAAGGGGCTTACTGCCTGGTCGCGCCCAACCGGACAGGCGCCCCGAGACTGATGGACCGCGTGCTGGCGCCGGGCATCTCGCGCCGTGGCCCGTCACCTCCGAACCGGCGGTCGGAACTACCATCTCCGAGATTGTTTCACCTCTTCCTGGGATACTCCTGAGCACCCCACATCCTTCGGGCCGATAGCTCCTGACCTTGGGCCCCACCGCCTCCTGTCTGCTCCTCAGCATCGCCAGAACGGCTGACGCCGCTTGAATCCGGACCCATTTCTGGCGCCAGGAGTCAAGGTCGCAAGAGTCGTCGGCCCGGCTTCGGGGCACTCAACCCAGCACTGGTAGTAGATAGGCATGCAGCGGTGGGCCCGCCCAGTGAATCGACTGGATTCCATCGGTGGTGCTGCGGCTTTGGGCGCAGGCTCGTCCCCCCTCTCGTCTATCCGGCCAGCAACCTCTGTGCCAACCCAGCCTCAGTCCACAGAAGGCGAGACCACCGGCAAGGCCAGGAGGTCGCGCACACCGGGGACGCACTGTTCGGACCCAACTAACTCGGTCCTCCGCCCGGTGGCTACCTTCTCGGCTCGTACCGCATGGCCACTGCCCCCGAGCCGAACTCCAGCCGGCTCACGAGCTTCAAGTCGACATGCCTCGATAGCCCCGCGAAGAGCATTGGCCCATGGCCCGCGAGCCGGGGATGCACCACGAACTCGTACTCATCGATCAAGCCCAGCTCCGTCAATGCCAAAGGGAGCTTCACACCTCCCACGAACAGTCCCTTGCCCGACGCCCGCCTGAGTCGCTCAACTGTCGTGCCCAGATCCCCGCGCACGAGGTCCGCGTTCCAATCGACCTGCTCCAGGGTGCTCGACACGACATACTTCTTTGCGGCGTTGATCGCCTGGGCGAAGGGTTCCATCCAATCGGGTCTCGATCCCGTCCCCGCCTGGGGCCGCCACGCTGATTCCATCATTTCATACGTCACCCGGCCAAAGAGAAGGGCATCGGCCTGAGCGAGGTTGTCTACCGCGTGACGATGCAGGTCTTCGTCCGCGGGGATTGCACGATGATCACAGCACCCGTCCAGTGTGACGTTGATGGAGTAGCGAAGGGGCTGCATTTCGCCAGGGTAGCGCCTATGCGGTTAACCGGGCGATCTGTCTGGGTGCGGCGGGGATGGCGGCTGCGGCTGGGGACTTGGAGATGAAAGAGGGGCGGCAGGGTGAGCTGGAAGGGCTCGCAAGTTTGCCAACCGCGGCCGGTCGGGATGTGCGGTAGACCATGGCGTCGTTGTCGGCCCCGGACGGGGTCTCGAGCGCCGAGATCGTTCGTCGGTGTGCGCCTGCCCACTCCGAAGTCCGTTCGTAGGTGCCCTGGACGCCCTGCTGTGCTCGGCGGCGATGTTGTGAACGCTATCGTGCACGACGCGGTGCCCGAGGACGGCTTCGCGCGCACGCTCGACCAGGGCGATGGCGGCGCGGTGCGGGATCGGCAACGACACCGTGGCCCGGATATGCCCGACGGGCCCGGCCTAGCAGGGTGTTGAAATAGCGGTGGTCCTGCCTATCCGCACGCGAAATCCCCGTCGAAAGGATGGCCGCTCCACTGAGTCAGCTGCACTCGTCCTTCGGTGAAGGAATGAAGCTGGCAGTTCGACACCGCCCCGGACAACCGGTTGGCACCCGGGATCCAGTCGGGTAATCCATACAGCGAACCTGATTCAGCGGTGGTGCCCCCGGTGATCTGGACCCACTGCGCGGAGGTGGAGTACACCCCGAGCGCGGTGACGCCAGCGGTCTGGAACGCCGCGATCATGCCCTGAAGGTCCGCGACGTTCATCAATTGTCCCGTCGATCCGCTCTGCCAACTGTTTCCCGTCTCGACATCCAACCACCAAGGATAAGCAGCAGGAGCAAGGGCCACGGGAACTGGTGGCTTCTGCGCATCGATGGCCGTCGCGGCAGCAGACAGCCAATTGGCGTCCTGAGCTGCCTTGTTGTAGCCGTACTGCCAGGCGCAGGCTGCCGTCTGCTGGCCCAGGGATTCCAGCCCGCTGTTGGTCTCGAACTCGCTGGTGGTACAGGTCCCATCGGGATTGGTGCCCGAAGTTGGCCAATCGGTGATCGGGGTCCCGTTGTAGAGGTTGCCCGGGTCCCCGGTGTTCACGTAGAGCGAAGCCTTGGGTTGTGGAGCCACGCCGGTCGACGACGCCACAGCCCAGTACAGCTCGCTTTGAGCGTATGACGGATAGCGAGAGGTAGGCCCTAGGCACGCACTTAAATCATTGGCGAGCCCACTGTTGACTCCTACGATTCCAAAGGCTGGGCTCGACGGCAAGGAGCCACCGCACTGGGGGTACGAAACATCGTTCCCGGTCAGGGTGGATGTCCCCCCACTCTTGTGGCCACCACCACCGTGGGACACCTTCGCGGCCAAGACGGGCGAGGTGGTGAGACCCACAATCAGCAGCCCGGCGGCTGCCCAGATTCCGAGTGCCCGTGACCACCTTGTCATCCGACCCTGAGCCACTGCCCTCTCCTCCCTACGGCGCCAAGTACGCGTCAACAAGAGAACGCGCCGATGCGGGCATATACTCAGGTGGGCTGAGCTGTGGCGCTTTGCCAGAGACCCGCCGTCCCGTACCTAGAGCCCGCGAATACCCCGTGAGCCGTAGCAGCCAGGGGAGACCTTGAGCCCCGAGTCGCTGATCCAATCTGGATAGGTTCGAACCAACGCCACAGGTCACGCCCACTGGGGACGCCTTCAGGTGGATTTCCAAGTCTCGGATCGTACAGGAGCGGCAAGATCCGGGTGGCAGACGCGCCAACAGAGAGATTCATCACGAGATGGTCAGCTTCAGCACCTTCCCCTACCCCCTTCAGCCGCCCGGTCGACGTGCACCAGGTCGCGTGAGCCGTTTGGACGACGATTCGTGGGAGTGGGTGCTGTGTAGGTGTATAGCCAGGGTCTCATGACGACATTACGGAGCACCCCAGAGGGGCCAGCCGGAGCCACAGAACGGCGCCTAGCAGCAGCCCGACGGTAGCCAGTCCCCACCTGGACTCCCGAGACGCCGCCGATTCTGTTCAACCATCTCTCAGCCAGAACGCCGCTCGCCGCATCCAGACTGACCGTTAACCACGGAGCGGACGACAGATGGAGGATCCAATCAGCACACCGGGGTGCCTTACGGCGCCCGGCGGGCGGGGAGACGAAGTCGCTGTAGCTCAACCTGTCCCATTGCCCACCTGGGCATCCAAGCGGTTCGCTTAGGGTCTGCCATAGCGCCCCAACGCAGCTGGCAGAGCAGGCCCTTCCCGATGGTCCTAAAGCGGCGTGAGCCGGAGTCCGCGAGAGGGCTCGGACCGCGGGCCCGGTTCCCGGGCACCCCGATCGACTTCTGCCATCGGTCTTGCCCGGAAACCGCCAGGACAGGGTTCTCTAAAGATCCGACGAGAGCCGATCTCTCGGGTTATCGGACATTCCGGAGCCACAGTGACCGACCTGAGTTGGCTGCGGTCATCGATGCCACCGTGCTCCTCACGCCAGCCGCTCCCGCCAACCTGGCGAACTTCTGGCAAGGTGACAATTTCCGGACGGGGCTCGCCATCGTTGAAAGCCTCGGCTGATCGGTGATCGGCGGGACCCGTAAACACGGTGCCGAGATAGGACGCAACGCACTGGTGGGGACGAAAAGGGGCTCGCGCCGTCGGCGAGACAGCAAGCCTGGAGGCGGCCTGATAAGCTCTAGTGCTGTGACAGGCACTGAAGCGGGGCTGACCCGGAGGTTGGCCATCGACCTCGGCCGCTGGCAGACGATGCTCTGTAGAGGCTGACCTCAGACCTCACCGAAGCGTCCCAGTCTTGAGGTCGGCACGGGCTTGAATTTGCCCGTAGCTGCCTGTCAGTTCCCTTGGAGAAAACATCCATGTCTGTCACCGACCATCTGCTAGAGAACAACCTCGTCTATGCGAAATCCTTTCGCAATGGCGGCCTACCGAGTCCGCCCCGGCTCAAGGTCGCAGTTCTCGCCTGCATGGACGCTCGGCTGGATGTCCAGAAGATCTTGGGCCTCAAAGAGGGTGACGCACACGTTATCCGCAATGCGGGAGGGGTGGCGACCGATGATGCGATCCGCTCCCTGGTCATTTCCCAGCGTCTACTGGGGACCGAAGAGATCGTTCTTCTGCACCACAGTGATTGCGGGATGCTCACATTCCGGGACGACGAGCTGAAGCGCCAGATCGAGACTGAGACCGGCGTCCGACCCGCCTTCGCGATGGAGGCCTTCGCGGATACGGCAGCGGACGTGCGCCAATCGATCAGGAGAGTCTTAAACAGTCCCTTTGTCCCGCACAAGTCCAGCGTCAGGGGCTTCGTGTACGACGTCGCTACGGGGCAGATGGAAGAGATCGCCCTGTCGGGTGCGGCCACTCTGGCAGGCAACACCAAGGAGACGACGTGAAAGTGGACAGCATCCTCGCAACCATTGGCGGCACCCCAGAGGTGCGAATCAACCGCCTCTTCCCATCCCGTGTCGAGGTCTGGTTCAAGCAGGAGCGCAGCAACCCTGGAGGCAGCATCAAGGACCGAATCGGGTTGGCCATGGTCGAAGACGCCGAGCGACGCGGCATTCTGGGGCCCCGGTCCACCATCGTCGAGCCAACTTCAGGAAACACCGGAGTCGGTCTGGCTCTCGTGGCAGCGGTCAAGGGTTACCCGCTCATTCTGGTGATGCCGGAGTCGTTCTCAATCGAGCGACGCAAGCTCATGACCGGTTACGGGGCTCGGATCGAACTGACACCGCGGGAACTCGGCATGACCGGAGCGATCGCCAGGGCTCGGGAGATCGTGGCTGAGACCGACGGTGCCTGGATGCCGATGCAGTTCGACAATCCGGCCAACGTCGAAGTCCATCGGCGGACCACCGCCGAGGAGATCTTCACAGACTTCCCCGAAGGCCTCGATTACCTGGTGACCGGAGTGGGCACCGGGGGACATATCACCGGCTGTGCTGAAGTCCTCAAGCCCAGGTGGCCGAACCTCAAGGTGTATGCGGTGGAGCCGACCCTCTCGCCGGTGCTTTCAGGTGGAAGCCACACCGCCCACCCGATTCAGGGAATCGGCGCCGGCTTCATTCCCGGAGTGATGCGCCCCGAGCTTCTCGACGGCATCATCCAGGTCGCCCCGGAAGATGCCTTCACCTACGCCAGGCGTTCGGCGCGTGAGGAGGGAATCCTGGTCGGGGTGTCCTCCGGGGCGTCCCTTGCGGCAGTGGCCTCTCTGGTCCCGGAGATGGCTGATGGGGCAAGGGTTCTCACCTTCGCGTACGACACCGGCGAGCGTTATCTCTCTGTTGACGCTCTCTTCGGGTGAGAGGCGGGAGCGCATGCCAGGTCCGGTAACGCAGGCAGGCGCTGTGCGGACCTAACCATGTGAGTGGGCCCTTGAATTGGCCACTTCACGTTTGGACTCCTCGTCGCCCGAGGGAGCCGGGGACCGATTGTGGATGCCAGAGGCATCTCATGTGAGATGGCCCCACGCGGATTTTGGCTCAGCGTGACGCCGAGGGGGCGGAGGCGATGCCGGCAGCGAGGTCGCCCGCGTCGCCTCCGAGGATGAAAAGGCCGACCATCGGGGTGGGCACGCGGTCAGTGGCCTTGGTCGGCGGCCCCTGCGAGCGCGGTGGTCGGTGCCCGACGTGTACAGGTTCGCGCTCAGGCGCCAACCGGCCCAGATCGTTCCACGAGACCATCCCACGACCAAAGGGGGATCACAAGACCCTCCGGGACATCCGATGCTGACTGGTCGTATCCGGACATTGAGTAGGTGGTCGCCCACACAAAGTAATTGTGTAGGGCCTGGCTCACCCGCTCATCCTGGCAGAGACCCACATCTAGCAACGCCTGATCGAAGCAGGCAATGGCCCTGCGGTCCATCTCCTCGTGAGGTCCGTTGCCGCTGTGGATTCGCACCACGAAGGTCTGATCACCGTAGTTGGTCGAATAATCCTTGGGTCCCCCGAGTGCCTCGGCCCAATACGCGGCGAGACGCTTGGTGTGCTCGGGGTGAAAACCATGACTGAAAGCATGGCTCACCACCTCGTCCGCGATCACCCGGGCATGCCAGGCGTCGGCAAGTCGGCACAAACCGTCGAAGTTGCCAGCCTCCTCGTACAAAGTTCGCATCCCCAAAGGATGGTACAAGTTCCCCGGTGTGAAGACCGGGGCCATCCAGGCAGGGGCCAGTATCCACGAGCGATTTTCCGTGGTCACCGGCACGACCCGCTGTCGGGATGGCCGAGTAGGCCGGTGGACTAACCGGTCGGCACGGTGAGCCAGCTGCGGACCCGAAGATCTTCCGGTCGAAGCGCTCGCATCACGGCATTGCACAAAGCGAGTCGCACCACTGTGATCCCTCTCAGAACCGCCGCCTCCTTTCCCGCCCGGTCCCCTCTGACCTCCTCCGAATGCAATGGGCCCGGGGCACCGGTCGGCACCCCGGCTTCACCTGACTGCAGCGGACATCGAAGCGGCCAGAGTTCTGGCGCTCCCATGTTGTTCGGAATGCGTGGCCAAGTGGTACGCGGCTTGCTACTGAGAGGCGCTTCGCGGATGGCATTGCTCCGCTCGAGAAAGCTCCACTAACGATCCAGCTTTCGACCCCCGCCTGGGACGCGGTCCCGAAGTGGCCACCTCTGCTGGGTCGAGGCGGTCCCTCCCTGGCTCAAAGCCGGGACCATCGCCACACGTTCGGACCGCCGTCCACCACTCACACCTCCCGACTTGCCCGGCTCAGCACCAGCCTCCACGCTCGACGAACAACATGCCCAACAACTCATCTGGGACGATCACCCAAACCGCCGCCGGGTGCATGTTGAGTCGCCCAGTCATCCTCGACCAGGGCGAAGTCGACCTCGCCAACCCAAGCTCCCTTGAAGTAGCGATTGCTGATCAGATGTGCTTCACGACGCATACCAAGGCGGTCGGCCAGGCGCAGCGATGCTGAGTTTCCCTCGACAACCCTGGCCACAACGCGGTGCAGGCCAAGTTGGCCAAAGGCCAGATGCAAGAGCGCGTGACAGGCCTCCGTCGCGTATCCGAAGCCGGAGTAGGCCGGGTTGAGCACCCACCCGATCTCCCCTCCCCGGTGCTCGGAGCTGTGGAAGAACAGCACCACATCACCTATTAACGCACCGGATTCCGCAAGCTCGACCCCAAGAGTCAAGGAGTCACCTTCTGCACGGATCATCCGTCTGGCCCACGACTCCTTCAGCTTCTCTGCAACTGCCGCGGAGTCCATGGGGTAGAAGGGGACATACCGACAGACTTGCTCCATAGACCTGTAAGCGAGCAGATCCTCGGTGTCAGCGGCAGCTAGTGGCCGGATCAGCAGCCGGGCCGTGCGGATGGGATACGAGGGATGGAGGTCAGGCACCCGAGGGATCTTAACCCGTCGTCTGCCAATTTGTCAGTTCAGTGCCGATCCGACAGGGCTGCACCTTTTGATCGCGGTTTTGTGCTGCCACCTCCAGGACGCTCCAGCCGACACCGGACGGAGTCCTGAGAAGAACGCGGTGACCACCATGCCTCTGAAACCCGCGGTCACGAGCGCGATGAGTTGGCGTGAGCACCCTTCGCCTACGGCGGCTTCCCGCCACCGCATGGTGTCCGAGTTGACGGCTAGCCAGGTGCTCGCGCTGAGCGTTCATCTGGCTAGCCGCCACTCAGACCGCGGGCCGTCGAGCCAGGTAGCGGTCAGGCCTCGACACCCTCTGGGAAGACCACATCGGGCTCCATCTCACGCACCCACTCGGGAAGGTCGGTCACAACAGCGGTGGCCCGGGCCGACTGGCGCCTGCCGCGAATCGCCACCGCGAGAATCAGGACGGTCGCGCCGACGAACACCGTGGAGGCGATGAATGCGTGGTCCGCGCCTGTTGCAAACGCGGCGCGTGCCACTGTGGCCGACCGGCCGGCGACCACACGACCTGCCGAACCGAACACCGACACCAATACCGCCAGACCAAGCGCCCCGCCGGTCTGCTGCATCACGTTGACCAGCCCAGACGCCGCACCGGCATCCTCATGGCGCACACCGGCCAATGACGCACTCGTCAGGGAGACAAACGCCAGCCCATTGCCAATCCCGAAAAGGACCACAGGAAGGAGTACGTTCAGGTACGAGCTGGAAGCCGAAAGCTGCGTCATCAGCAGCATCGCCAAAGTCGAGAAGCTGAACCCCGTCACCATAAGGGCCTTGCTTCCGAAGCGCTCGATCAAGCGGCGGGCACTGAGCTGCGACATGGCAAACAGCCCCACGCTGAAGGGCAGGAAGGCCAGGCCGGTCTGGAGTGGACCGTAACCAAGTACATCCTGGAGAAACTGGGTCATAAAGAAGAACATGCCGAACATGCCGGCAACGAGGAAGAGCCTCGCGACGTAAGAGGCGTTGCGGCTGCGGTCCGCGAACAAGCCCAGCGGCGTGATCGGCTCGGATGCGCGCCTCTCCACCGCGACGAACACCCCGAGCAATCCGGCGCCCAGCACGAAGGCGCCGATGGTCAGCAGGTCGCTCCAGCCACTGCTGGCCGCGCGCACGAACCCATAGACAAGAGAGGTGACCCCGACGGTCGAAGCCACGGCGCCCAGCAGGTCGAAGTGCCCGTTGCGGCGCGGGGTCTCGGTCAGGGAGCGGCGGGCCAGTGAGATCACGACCAGCCCAACCGGCACGTTGACGAACATGACCCAGCGCCAGGAACCAAATTGGGTCAGGAGGCCACCGAGGATCAGCCCCACAGCTCCGCCGCCGATCGAAACTGCTGTGTAGTAGCCCAGTGCACGAAGGCGCTCACGGCCCTCGGGGAACATGATCATGAGGAAGGCCAGCGCAGACGGTGCCGCCAGCGCCCCGCCCAGGCCCTGAAGTGCCCGTGCGGCCAAGAGCAGGTCGGCGTCGGGAGCCAGCCCGCCTAACAGCGAGGCGAAGGTGAAAAGGCCGATGCCCGCGATGAACACACGCTTGCGGCCGAGCAGGTCACCCATACGGGCGCCGAGGAGAAGGAAGCCCCCAAAGGCGAGTGTGTAGGCGGTGATCACCCACGATAGGTTGGCAGGCGAGAAGTCGAGCGCGTTGGCGATGTCTGGGAGAGCGATGTTCACGATGGTGGCATCGAGCACCACCATCAACTGGACCGCGAGGATGATAGCCAGAATCAGGCCGGGCCGAGCAGCGCGCCGGCCGACGCGGGGTTTGGGATGGGACGGGGTTAGGGTGGGTGGCATGTGGCCCCTCAAAGTGGTAGGATGACGAAACGGAAGCTTCCTCCGGTAGTATACGGAGGTTGTCTCCGTTTTGCAAATCAAGGTGAGCATTGGGGCCAAAGTCGTGAGGCACGAAGTCGCGCCGGCCAACTCCAGAGAGCTCGATCCGGCTGGGGCTGGGTCCCCAACCCGTCCCCCGCGCGCCGACGCCATGCGCAATCGCGAGCTGCTGCTCGCTGCCGCAGCGTCTGCGTTCTCCACTGACGGCGCCCAGGTGCCCCTCGAGGACATCGCTCATAAGGCGGGCGTGGGCGTCGGGACTCTCTATCGGCACTTTCCCACACGCGCCTCACTAGTCGAGGCGGTATACCGCAACGAGGTTGACGTCCTGGTGGAGAGCGCCGACGAACTACTCAAGGACCACCCCCCTGACCGGGCGCTCGCGATGTGGATGCAGCTCTTCGTTCGCCACGTCGCCACCAAACGAGGGATGCTGTCAGTGCTCAAGCCGATGTTGGAAACTAGCCCCAGTGTCGTAGGGGAAACCAAAGGGCGGGCCACCGCCGCAGCCACCAAGCTCCTGAACGCCGGGGTCGCCGCCGGCACCATCCGAGCCGACGTCGATGGCGGGGACCTCATCCGCGCAATCGGAGGGGTCTGCATGTCCACCGAACAGGTCGGTTCCGACACATCCGCTCGGCTCGCGGGTCTGCTCTTCGACGGTTTGCGCCACGGCGCCGCTTCGGGCCCGCCCCTGTCGTCGACAGGCTAGGCCCAAGGGCGTTACGGTAAACCCCAGAGGACGAGACACTCGGAGGGCAACGGCGGCCCGATCGAGGGAGCGCTGCCGTAGGTCGAACGAAGCTTCCTGTCTGAAGACCGATGTGCTTGCGGTGGCGTGAGTCTAGCTGAAATTTGGGGAAGTAGGCGAGTTCGGCTGAGCTGGCCGAGTGGGTTTGTCCCCAACGGACCGGCCGGACGGTTGCCACATTTGCCCCATCGCGCCAGGCGGCCTCCAATCGTAGCGGCCGGTTTTCGGCCGCACGAAGGTAGATGTCAGCTCCTTGAGGCCATGTCCAATGATCTGCGCATGGACCGGCGCTGCGGTCCGTGTAACCTCGCTCTGACTGGCCGCGTTGTATCAAAGTGAGGGTCCTTCTCAGCCCGCTCTTCTCCAGGAGCAGGATCCTAACCGGCATCGCCGCCGTCCTTTTCCTCTCAGCAACGGCCTGCGCAGCACCACCCTCGCACCCAGACCCGTCTGGAACCGGGGCACTGGCAACCAAGAACCCAGTGAGCGCGTCGCCGTCTTCGGCGCCCACCGGTCACGTGCTCGTAACCGGGCTGGAGAACCCGGGTGCGACTTTCATCGGCAACAATCTGTATGTATGGCAGCAAGTCAGCCCTCTGGGAGCACCGGCGCGGAGCGAGCTGATGCGGGTCAACCCCATGACCGGGATGATTTTGGCCAAGGCTCGGCTCGGCGGTCTTGGCTTGGGACCATCGCCAAACCAGCTCCTGATCGCCAATGGGTGGCTGTGGGTCGTCGCCACTGGGTTTGAAGAAGCAGGACCAACGGCGAAGGTCAGTCTGTTGCGCCTGCAGCCAGACTCCCTTCAAGTGAAGGGTCAAACGCAGTTGGCCGGCGGTGGCATCGGATATCCGTCGGTGGCGGCGGCCGGTGGCGGGATATGGGTTGCGGACATCGGGACCCTGTACAGGGTCTCCCCTTCGACTGGGGCCGTGATCACCAAAATCGGCCTGGCTAAGGCCAACCAATCACAGGTGTCCACAGACCAAGCCGGTGAGGTGCTCATCGTGAGCGAGGCGCAGAACGGCTTCGGAGCCATTCAGAGCCGGAATCCTGTTACCGGGTCCCTGATCATCTCCACCAAGCCAGAGCCTATTGGGGTCACCGCACCCAATCTCAGCGAGGTTACAGAGGGAGGCGTCTGGCTGTCGGTGGCCACAGGCATGATGGGATACATTCAGCACTTGGACGTCGCCACCCTCCGCCCCACTTCTATCACGCTTCCCTTTACAACATTGGGAGGTGCCTCGAATGGGATATCGGCGCAGATCATGGGCGGCGCACTGTACGTGCAGCAGGACGCGGGCGGCCCCAGTCACAACTACTGTGGCAATCTCACGACTGGGCAAATGCTAGCGCCTCTCGGGTTCGAGCCAGGTGCCGTGGTTCTCACCGCAAACAGCACCCATCTTTTCTACGTTCCAACTCAAGTGTCCCAACGCACCAATGAGCTGATGAGCGCAGGCATCGATGCGCGCTGCCGTGCGTAATGCCCTTCCACGGCCTACGCGCTTCTGGTGCCACCGTGCGCCTCAACTCGCTCGTCCGCCCGACGGGACCAGTTCAGCGGAGCTTCAGATGGGCCGATGGCCCCACCGAGTCCACTTCGAAGGGTGCCAGGCCGACTCCTGGGCTCCGATCCGCACCGCTAAGTGTCGGCCAACCGACCTCACTGGTTCTCACGGGCCCCAAACTCGCCCATTCGGGCCAACCTTGCAGCTCTCTCTGCAACAACCCTGGTGGGGTTGTTGCAAGGTCCTGTTTTGGGCTACTGGCGACTTCGGACCACCCCCTCCTAGACAGCCTTCGCGAGCGGCTTGTACACGCCGCTACCGGTTTTCTGCAGATAGCTAGAGTTGATCTCAAGGTGAGAGCGAACCCAAGCGTAGCTGGGCGAAAAGGCTCCGTGGTGCACAACCAACCTTACCGCATGCCACGTTAGCCTCCCTGGTGGTTGGTCCCCCGTGTTCCCGACGAGGCGACCCTGTGCTAGTACGCCTGGGAGATGACGGTGGCTCGGCTAATCTCTCTCAACGCGCTACCATCCCCGCTCTCTCCATCGAAGTTCGGCGGCATTCACCTGGGCGCTCCGAACTCGTATGGCTCGGCTCTCCCAGCGGGTTACCCATCCGTAGACCCTTGGCGACCGCGCCGCGACCCAATCGACGGCCTCCCACATGAGCCACGTGATCGCTCCAGCTCCAGCGATGACGAGCGCTACGTCTGCCCCTGATAGTCCTCTGCCCACCGCCACGACGATTCCGGTGATACCGGGGAAGGGGATGGCGTACGCCAAAGAGGGGTTGTTGGCCACCTGACTTCGGATCGCGCGGTCTGCTACGGTCCGCGTTCTGAGTGCCCGGTGTAGCCCCTCCCAGCCCAGTAACGACACCAGGGCTGACCCGAACCCGATGGCCAGAGCCTCCGACAGAGTCGCGGCTCCAGCGGCAACAGCGCCTCCCGCCACTAGGCCAACCACTATGGGACGGCACCGCAGGAGCACTCGGTCTCTCAGTGGACGACCTAGCTCTGGTCTTCTCGCGCCGCCGGCCGTCCGTACCAGTTTGGATCCCGTCACTTCCTGACCCGCCGCATAGACAGACACCGCCTCGGCAGATAGACGAGGGATACCCACAAAATGCAACTGCCCTTTGGTTGCCTTGGCCTGACGGTGCCGGAGCCCCTCGGTGGGTCCATCACTTTGATCAGATTCGCAGATCGCATCGACACCGATAGTGCATCGCGCGAGTTCACTTGTCAAACGGGATGTACCAGTGACGACCTTGGATGACACGTCAGTCCACATGAAGGGCGAATGGCTGATGACTATTGTCCGTCCGGGCCGAAAGGCATACTCCCGTCCGAGCGGACCCGCCAGTACCCAAGTCCCCCATGGTTGGACCGGCACGGGCGACCGGTGGCGGCAGAATGGTGAAACGCCTGCTCGAGCAGCGAGCGGACCGCCGGGCCGCAGCCCGAGCACCCACCGGGTCCGACCCACCGGTGACGCTGGTACCCTCAGCCGCCTGATCTACCCTCCCAGCCGAACGGGAGCAGTGCAGCGCAGCTTCAGATAGGCGGACCGCATAACCCAGCCCGCAAAGACGGGTTCCGGCCCCACCACTGGCCTCGGTTCGCCCACCCCGGCACGCTCAAACCAACTTCAGTCGCCCTCAACTGCCCCAATCACGACCATTCAAGCCAACTTTGCAGCTCTCTTTGCAACAACCCTGGTGGGGTTGTTGCAAGGGTCTGTTTAGCACCTCCGCCGACTTCGGTCAACCAGCTTGAGGCCGCCATTCCGGGGAGGCTTGTACATGCCGAGAGCGTCAAACTGTACACGGCTACGGCTGATCTCAAGCCGAGATCGAGCGGACCCCACTTGGAACGAAAAGCGAGGGTTGCGGCGAGGCTACTTCGGTCTCACCTGCTCCTCGGCTTCGGCTGACAATGCCCACAACCCACGGGTTTTGCGCAGTGCACGTCGCAAAACCCCTTGCTTTTGGGCAGTATGCTCGGTACTATATATCCGATGAGTTCAGAGCCAGACCTGCTGCGACGGCTCCCGGTCGCCAACCCTTGGTGGAAAGGCCCAGGCTGGGAGGTCAGAGATCCTAACTTGGTGGCAGCTGCCACGGCCCCCTTCAGCCTCAAAAGGTCGATTCTCGCAGACGTTGCCCCCGATGGCATGTATCTCCTCCTCGGGCCACGACGAGTCGGCAAGAGCGTCGAGATCAAAAGGACGATCTCCGACCTCCTGGCGGGGGGTGTGGTACGGCCCCGCCAAGTTATCCACTTTGCATGCGACGGTCTAACCAGCGCGGACCTACACCACCTGGTGAGGCTGGCCAGAGACGTCATGACCGCCGAGGAGACTGGACCCAGGTATTGGTTCTTGGACGAGATCACAGCGATTACCAAGGGCTGGCCCGGGGCAATCAAATACCTCCGAGACAATCACACGGGATTCGCTCAAGACTGCGTCGTCCTTACCGGATCCTCCTCGCGGCAATTGTTAGAGGCGCGGAAGGCCCTCGCTGGACGGTACGGCACAGCACCCACCCGACGCGAACGGTACCTGTTCCCGTTGTCATTCAGAGAGTTCACCGCTACCACGCGTGGTCCCGATCTTCCAGATCTATCGCCCGTCCGAGCCGCCGACTGGCTAAGTCGGGCGAGCCGCGAGGGCGTTGATGCGCTCATTCCGTGGCTCACTGACCTAGGAACGTCATGGGAGACCTATTGCAGGGTCGGAGGATACCCACGAGCCATTGCCGACTTTCTAACACAAGGCGAACCCAGCGATCAATTTGCGCAGGATCTCTGGTCCGTAATCGAAGGAGACGCTCTCCAACAGCCTGGCTTTGTGACCACTCCCACCCAGACCAGCCTGCTAATTGACGGGCTTACGTCGAGACTGGCTCAGCCCGTGAGCGTGCGCGCCCTTACGCAACAGGTCGGGTTTGAGAGCCACCATACTTTGGAGTCTCGAATGAGTCTCCTGGAGCAGGCTCTATTGACTTGGCGATGCTACCCCGCCCGGCGAGGTCGACTCTATGCTGCCCCCAACGAACAGTACAAGTACTACTTTGTTGACCCGTTGCTGGCCCGCTTAGCCTCCATCCGAAACCCCGGGGCGTTCGCAACTGACACGTCAATAGTCACGGAACAGCAGATTGGCCACTTTTTATTGCGTCAGCGTGAGACAGAGGGCGAGGGATCAGTGGTAGATTTCACTCATCTCCTCTTTCTCCGTACGCCCAATGACCGGGAGGTGGACTTTCTGGCGGCTTGGAGCGACGGCGTCGCCTTCGAGAGCAAGTATTCGGAGGGTCGCCTCGGGCGGGACACGCTGACGAGCCGGGCAGAGATTCAGGCCGGATCCATCCGGGGCGTGGTATTTGCGACACGAGGTGAGTTGCGGTTGGATGGCGACATGTGGATGGTGCCTGCTGGGATCCTCGCTTGGCTGCTAGTAAGGTAGGAGAGACTGTTCTAGCTCCGGCGCTTGTAGGCGTTGACCCCGCCGCCTTCGAGTTCAATTCGAATCACGGTGTAGGCTCCGTCTTCCCCTTTCGGCAGAAGGGTGGCAGCGCTCCGAAGAAGAGAATGCCAACTGCGCTCTTCGACGAGCACGGTATTCCGAAGTGCCGGCACTGTGGCGGCGAGACCCAGTTCGTTCGCTTCGCGGTCGTCAAGAAGAAGCGTCGGAGCAAGGGTAGAAGGGACGAGGGACAAGGCCGGCTCTGGTTCCGGTGCCGGATGGGTAGCCCCGCGTGCGGCGGCGAGCAGACGATTCTGTGCTCCAGCTCGCCCTGCGATCTCCTGCCCTTGTGGCGCACAGAAGAGGCTTACGCAGCGATGCGGACCTCCCACCAGTCATACGAGCACAAGCACCGCGACCTGCGCATCCAGTACCTGGTCGCGCCTGACTGCCTGGCGCTCAGACCAAAGCGCCCAGGGATGGGCTGGCAGCACCTGCGGGCGTCGGCGGCCATGCTCATCGAGTGGCTCCGAGTCTTGCAGCGCGCTGGTTGGGGCAAGGCGAAGGCCAAGGTAGGCCCGCCGACGGTGACCAAAGGCGGCGACATGGTGGGTCGGCTTCTCCGCTTCCGCGCCGAGCGGCGAGCAGCGGCGGCCTGGGCTCCGGACGGTCCGGCACCACCGATGGTCTTGATCCCACCGGCCGCCTGAAACAGAGCTCCAGCCCCGCCACGGCGAGTTCAATGCGCCCTCCGAGAGCTGGTCAGCCAATCTGACGCTCCTTCGTCCCGCTGGGGCGGCGCTCCAGCTCCTCAAAAGTTGCACCGCAGCCGGATGCGCTGGCTTCGGGGGCGCCAGGAAGCCTCGAAACTGGCCTTCTGGGCCAACCTTGCAGCTCTCTTTGCAACAACCCTGGTGGAGGCGCCGGGAATCGAACCCGGGTCCGAGAGCGCGTCTCACGAGACCTCTACGTGTGTAGCCCGGACACTTATCTCACCGGTTGGACGCCTCCGGACGGGCTGCCATTCGGCCAGTCTCGGTGTAAGTCCCCCGCAGCGCCGAGACGCCACCGCGAGGCAAGCCCACTGTATTTACGTCGGGTCCGGACGTCATAAGCACCCGCCCGGTCGACGCCAGGCCTAAGCCTGGGCTTTAGGCACTACCTCCTGATCAGATCAGGCGGCGTAGGCCAGAGCCGGTTGGCTCGAGTTGTTGGCAGTTAATGCCTTTCCCGGTTTTACGAGCCCGGGGCTCGACACGCCATCTCGCAACCCACGCTCCCGTCGAAGCCACACGCCCCCACGAGCGGGTTACCAGCAAACTATAGCTCACTTTCTTGGAGGGGGCTTAAGAACCAGGTGGAGCTGTTGTTAGTCGGGATTGGTTGACGTCCAGTCATCCGCCCTTCCATGTGCGGCTCAGCCCCCGCTGCATCTCCCGCTTGGCATCGCGCTCCATCAGCGTGGCCCGCTTGTCGTACTCCCGCTTGCCCCTGCAGACCCCAACACGCACCTTCACTTTGTTCCTGGAGAGATGAAGGTCGAGCGGAATCAAGGTGACTCCAGCCTGCTTGACCACTCCCGCGAGATGGCCGATCTCCCGGCGGTGTAACAGCAGGCGGCGAGGACGGGCCGGATCATGATTCTGTCGGTTCCCGAACTGGTACGGCTGAATGTGAGCGCCTAGAAGCCAAGCCTGACCCCGTTCTACCCTGATGTAGGCCTCGGCTATCTGGGCCCCACCCTGGCGCAGGGAGCGGACCTCCGTGCCGTGGAGTTCGAGCCCGGCTTCGTACTCCTCGAGGATGTGATATTCATGCCAGGCCCTCCGGTTGCGGGCTATCTGTGGATCCCCGCCCTCCTTCGCCATCAGCACTGGCCAGCGGGGACTAAGCGGCGTCCGCGCAGGTACGCGGCAGGAGCCATCGGAGTACCCCCAGGGGGTTGGAGCAGGTCGAGCTCGTAGGCGCCGTCCCCGGTGGCGACCAGGGCAGAACCAGCACTCACCGCCAAGATCGTGCCTGGGGGCTGGGCGGTGAGCCCCTGCGAAAGCTCTCCGGGATGCCCTGCCAGCAACTTCACCCTGGCGCCGGCAATGGAGGCGACGGTCCCCGGCCAAGGTTGGAGGGCGCGCACCTTCCGGTCGATCGTCTCCGCGCCCAGCTCCCAAGAGATTTCGCCATCCTCTTTGGCCACCTTGGTGGTGAAGGTGGCATCGGCCTCGTCCTGCGCAGGGGCTTGCTCCTGCAGTTCCGCCAAGTTAGCCATCGTCTCGATCAGGAGGCCAGCAGCCAACTGCGCCAGTTGGTCGCTGAGCGAGGGGGCGGTCACATTGGACGAGACAGGCTGGACCCGCTGCGCCAGGATTGGGCCCGCGTCCATCCTGCTATCCATCTGGTAGATAGTCACACCGGTCTCCCGAAGCCCCTCCAGGATCGCGCCGCTTATAGGCGAAGCGCCGCGAAGCTTGGGCAACAACGATGGATGGACCCCCACGGCCCCTCTTTGGAAGAGTTGCAGGACCGATGTCGGGAGCAACTGGCCATAGTCGCAGACGATGAGGAGCTCGGCACTGTCCAGGTTGATCCCTCCCAGCGAATCCACTGTCAGTCGATCCGGTTTGGCGAGCGGGGCCCCGAGCTCGAGTGCTAGGTCACGGACCGGACGCCGCGCTGGGCGCCCACGGCTACCCAGGCGATCGGGGGCGGTAAGCACCAACACCACAGAGTGCCCAGCTTGGTCCAGCGCACGCAGTGAGGGCACCGCAAAGTCCCCCGACCCCGCAAACACCACGCGCACCAAGACTCCTCCTTACATTCTTTGAGGAAGCGATTATGGGCAGCAGGACGGTAGGCTGCTCAGCTTGGATCGACGTCCACGGACCACCCTCTGCCGGTTGGCAGGTGGTCCCTCACCGCCTCAAGCTTGACACCCCGCAGGGATATCTGCCAGCGATAGAGGGTGCGCAGCTTGGGGATGAACGCTGGACTCGGCCCGAGGATCTCAACGCCAGATGGGGCTGCGAGGGCCCGCAGACGGACCGCTTCACGCTCACATTCGCCCCTGGCCACCTCCTCCTCGGCCGCGCTCCTGGTGATCACGATCATCCGGCTGAATGGCGGGAAGCGCATCTGTCGGCGGGCCTCCAACTCCACTTCAGCGAACTTCTCGTAGTCGTGGTCCACGGCACGCAGCACGGCAGGGTGTTCTGGGGAGTAGGTCTGGAGGATCACCTCCGCCGGCTCGTCGCCGCGGCCGGCCCTACCCGCGACCTGGGTGAGCAGGGAGAAGGTTCGCTCCGATGCCCGGAAATCAGGGAAGTGAAGGGCGATATCAGCGTTCACGATCCCGACCAATCTCACCCCTGGAAGATCCCAGCCCTTGGCCACCATCTGAGTTCCGATCAGAAGGTCCGCGCGCCTTTCCGCAAATGCCATGTAGATGTCGCGATGGGCGTCTCTGTGGCCAACGGTATCCCGATCCATCCGCAGAATCCGCGCCGTCGGCCAAAGGCTCCTGGCCTCTGCCTCTACCCTTTCAGTTCCCGCGCCCAGTGCCCTCAAGATCTTTCCGTCACAGTTCGGGCATAGGTCGGGCAACAGCACCTGGTGCCCGCAGTAGTGGCAACTAAGGAGCTGCGCCGATTGGTGAAGGGTGAGCGAGACTGAGCAGTTCGGGCAACCCAACGCCTCTCCGCAGGAGCGGCATAGGACAACGCTGGAGATCCCGCGGCGGTTCAAGAAGAGGATCACCTGCCCTCCCGCGGATAGGGTGGTGGCGACCGCAGCCGAAAGCCGTCTGGAGAAGGGAGATCTGTTCCCCCACGCCAGCTCCTCCCTGAGGTCCACCACCGAAACAGGTGGCAGGGGCCGCCCGCCATACCGCCCCGGTAGCCGCAGCATCTTCATGCCGCCGAGCTCACGAGCCTGGTGGTAGGTCTCCAGCCGGGGAGTGGCACTACCAAGGACTACCGGCACCGACAGGATTCGTCCCAAGCGCCTGGCCACCTCGACCGCCTGATACCGAGGGAGCCGGTCGTACTGCTTGTATGAGGTGGAGTCCTCCTCGTCGACTATGACGACTCCGATGTTGGGCATGGGGGCAAAGACTGCGCTCCTCGACCCGATCACCACATCCGCCTCTCCGGCGCGCACCCGCCGCCACTCCCGGCCGCGCTCAGCAGGAGATAGCGCGGAGTGCAGGACGGCCACCCGGTCCGGGAAGTGTATGGAGAAGCGGGCCACGGTCTGGGGAGTGAGAGAGATCTCTGGGATCAGCACGATGGCGCCCTTTCCCTGCTCGAGGGCGGCTTTGATCGCCGCCAGGTAGACCTCGGTCTTCCCGGAACCGGTCACACCGAACAGCAGGAACTCTTCCGGGCTCGACCAGAGAACCGCTCGGCGGATCGGGGCGAAAACCGCCTCCTGCGCCGAGCTGAGGACCAAATCGGGCACCACCGAGGCACCCTTCGTCCCACCGTCTCGGCCCGGCCCGCTCTTTGTTCGAGGCCTCCCTCCGGGCTTACCCGTTCGCAGCGAGGGTGGGACCATCGCCCGGATCACCTCCGGGAGGGGACTCAGATAATGGGATGAGATCCAGCGGGCCAGGCTGATCTGGTGGGGGAACAGCAGTGGGACGGGGTCCCGGATCCCCTCCAGAACCTTCAGCTGGTCAATCTCGGATCTCTCGAGCAGCTCGACCACGAAGGCGAAGATGCGGCGACGTCCAAAGGGAGCGACGACCCTTTGCCCCAAGAGGAGCTGCGACCGCATCTCCTCCGGGATCGCATAGTCATAGATCCCTCCCGGGGGTCCAGAGGGGAGATCCGGGACCACCCGCGCCACCAGTGGGGGCGCCTTGGTCACTCCGGTCCCAGAACTCCCTGATCCAGCTCCAAGAGACCCTGGGCCAGATCGATGATCCGCTTGGCGACTTCTTCCTTGGAAGCCCAGGGCAGGGAGATCTCCCGGCCGTCCGCCATCAAGGCTATTCCCTCGGCGCTATCCCCACCCATCGCGGAGTGGTCGCCGAAGACCGGGTTCGCGACCAACATGTCGCAACCCTTGCGCGCCAACTTTGCCAATCCCCGTTCCCTGACGTCCTCGGTTTCGGCGGCAAACCCCACGACCAGACAGCCCGGCCTGCGCTTGTCCAAGATGGCGGCCAGGACGTCCACGGTGGGCACGAGGTCCAATCGGAGCTGCGGCACATCGCCGCGATGGAGCTTGGATCGGGCTGGCCTGGCCACCTTGTAGTCGGCGACCGCTGCCGCCATCAGCACCAGCCGAACCTTGGGAAGCACAGTCAGGGCGGCGTCGCGCATTTGCTCGGCGGTCTCGACGCGCGCCACCGCCACCGCAGGCGAGCTAGGAGATAGATCGGCCGCCGTCACCAGGTGCACCGATGCGCCCCGCCAGGCGGCCTCCTCGGCCAGACAGAGGCCCATCCGGCCACTGCTGCGGTTACCCAGATAGCGGACCGGGTCCACCGCCTCGCGGGTGCCGCCAGAGGTGACCAGCACTTCCACCCCGGCGAGTGGCCCCGGCTCCACCAGCAGGAAGGCTGCGGCGGCAAGGATCGCGGCAGGCTCGGCCATCCTTCCTTCGCCCTCCTTCCCCGAAGCGAGCCTCCCAGAGACCGGCCCCACAAAGTGGACCCCGCGCTGCGCCAGCAGAGCGCAGTTGACCCTCGTCGCCGGATGCTCCCACATGTTGGTCTCCATGGCGGGGGCGACCAATACCGGCGCAGTCGTCGCCAACAGGGTCGAGGTGACCACATCGTCAGCTATCCCGGCGGCCATACGGGCCAGGGTGCTGGCGGTGGCGGGGACTACCAGATGAATATCGGCCCACCCCGCCAGTTCCAGATGAGGCATCCCGGCACCCTCTAAGGTGTCGTCGACTTCGAGCAGCCCCAGGTGCACCGGGTGGCCCGCCAGAGCCCGTAAGCTCAAGGGCGAGATGAACGAGGTGGCTGCAGAAGTCAGCGCCACCCTCACCTCCGCCCCCTCCTTCCTAAGGGATGAGATCAACTCCGGGACCTTGACCGCGGCGATTCCACCGCAGACGTGCAGCACCACCCGGGAATCTGTGAACCTGCCTTTTTCCTGAGCCATTCTCCGGTCATTGTGGCAGGCCGAAGGGGCCCGCCCTCATCACTCAGGGAGCTGAGGCCACAATTTCGCCGATCTCCCCCACCACCCGTTCCACCAGGTCGTTGACAACTTGATGGTTGTACCAGTGGGCCTCGGCAAGCTCCCGGTCGGCGTCACGCGTCCTCAGGGCCACCTCCTCGGGGTTTTCCGTCCTGCGAGAGGTCAAGCGATTCAGCAGGACCTCTCGTGAAGGAGGTGCCAGAAAGATGAAGACGGCGTCCGCCGCCTGCTCTCTGAGGCTCGCCGCCCCTTGGACGTCAATCTTGAGAAGGACGTCTCTGCCGGCGGCCCGCAGCTCCTCCACCCTGATGCGGGAGGTTCCGTAGCGGCTTTGGTGAACCACCGCGGTCTCCAGGAACTCATCCCTGGCTGCCCTCTCCTCAAACTCCTCCTCGGAAACAAAGGAGTATTCACGTCCATCGAGCTCACCAGGCCGAGGTCGCCGAGTGGTGTAGGCGACCGGGCGAGCCAACTGGGGCCGAAGCTCCAGGAGCCGGCGGATGACGGTGTCCTTACCCACCCCGCTCGGCCCCGAGAGCACGAAGAGTCTGCCCCGGGTTGCGGGCGGCTCCTTCGGATGGGTCACCAGATGGCCCCCGGGCTCACGCTCCAAGGGTAGGCAGCGGTAGCCTCCGGGCTCCCGCCAAGGCTCAGGCGGAGCTTCTCCAGATCGGCAGGCAACCGGCTGCAGAACACCATCTCCCGCCCCGACCCGGGATGTCTCAGATGGAGCATCGCCGCGTGCAGTGCCGGCCGACTGCGGTCTCCCCCCTGGCCGTACAGGCCGTCCGCGACCAGCGGTCGACCGATGTAGGCCAGATGCACCCGAATCTGGTGGGTCCGCCCCGACAGCAATCTAAGGCGGATTGAGGTCTGGTCAGCAAAGCGCTCGAGGACGAAGAACTCCGTAGCGGCCTCGCGGCCACCTCCGGTCACTGCCATCCGGCGTGGCTGGGCGGGGTCACGCCCGACTGCGGCGTCGATGCGGCCACGAGCCTCACGGAAGTGTCCGCGCACCAAAGCCCAGTACTCCCGCCCCATCGTTCGCGCACGGAGCTGCTGGGACAGCTCCACATGAGCGGTATCGGTCCTGGCCAACACCATAAGGCCACTGGTGCCGCGGTCCAGGCGGTGGACAATCCCGGGCCGCTCCCTTCCCGCGACCTCGGACCACGGCCCCCCCCACTCGCGGACGATGTCCGCTAGGGTCTTGCCCCGGTGTCCCGGCGCCGGGTGGACCACCAAACCGGCAGGCTTGTCGACCACCGCGATCAATTCGTCTTGATAGACGAGTCTGGGCTCGTCTACGGCCTCCTCCACCTCCGCCGCGCCGGGCGCCGGCGCAATGGTGATCGCCGCCCCCTCTCGGATCGTGAGCGATGGCTTGACAGCAGCACCGGGGGCGACAGCGACTCGACCTTCCAGGATCAGCTGGTGAGCCTCGCCACGCCCGATTCCCAACCGCCTGGCCAGAACCGCGTCCAGCCGGAGGCCGTCGTCCTCTTCGGTAGCGACCAGTTCGTGGAGAGCCATCTCGAAAGGCTCAACCATCGCCGCGTCCCTGCAGCAGAAAGCGCAGGACGATGAGGACCATGCCCACCGAGATCCCGCTGTCCGCCACGTTGAAGACCGGCCAATGAGGCAGCTGGATGAAGTCCACCACGTAACCCTGGGAGAACCTGTCGATGGCGTTGGCCACCGCGCCTCCCACCACCATCCCCACCGCCGCCTGCATCCACCAGGCCTCCACTGCGAGCTGGCGCCAGTACCAGACTGCGGCGCCTACAACCAGCGCCGCCACCAGCAGGAACAACCAGTCCAGATTGGGCAGGATGCTGAAGGCGGCCCCGCTGTTCTCGATGAAATGGATGTGCACCGGTGCACCCGGCCACAGCTCTTGCCCAAGCGACAAAGAGTGGGTCACCCAGTACTTGGTCGCCCGGTCCAGCGCGAAGACCAGGATCGCAGCCGCAGCCGCCCCGACGGGCCAGCGGCCCAGGCTCCGCGGAGCGGGGGTCGTCCCTGCCTCCGCCGGGCCCTGGTCAGTCGCGCCTGGCCTCCTTGCACGGAATGCACTTGGTCGCGTAGGGAAGCGCCTTCAGCCGCTCTATGTCAATCTCCTTGCCACAGCTGCGGCAGATGCCGTATTCGCCTCGCTCCAGTCGATTGAGGGCGTCCTGGCACTGCACGTACATCTGCTCCAGGTTCTCCCGAATGGCGAGCTGCCGCTCGTGCTCCTCCATCTCACCGGCGTGGTCTGTCGGATGCTCGTGAAACGGCGCCTCGCTACCCGAGCCCCCGGCACCTTCCACTTTGGTCTGGTCGAGCTCGTGTTCGAGACGGCTACGCTCACCTTCGACCTGCTGTCTAATTCCAGCCAGGTCCCGATCCCGCGTTGCAGTTGATGTCTCAGTCATGCTCCTACACCTCGATGCTTGGCGATGGGCGAAGACCACCGAACGGTTCGGCGGTGCTGCCGCCCAGGTGGCGGCGGTGGAATTATGGGCCGTCGGAGGTAGCCGCGTCACTTCCCAGTGGGTCTGGGCCATCTGGGCCGAGGCAGAGGACGACCCTCATCCCTTGCACCACCACCTCGCGGGGAGCCGACAGCCCTCGGGGGAAAGGGTCCTCTTCGCCGACCAGGTGGACACCGTGCAGGAAGCATTGGGAGCGGAGCTGGTCGACTCGATGGTCCAGAACGTTGGCGACCTCGGATCCTGCCTTAACCCAGAGATCCACCAGTTGACCGGGTTGCAGACCCAACTGTTTGCGCAGGTTCTGGAGCTGCCGAATGAACGCTCGGAGAAGGCCCTCCTTCCTCAGCTCGGAGGTCAACTCGAAGTCGATCTCAATTGTGGGTCGGCGAGAGACGGTCGGTGAAGAGCAGCTGACCTGGGCCACGTTGATCTCGGCGGCGAGCACCGAAAGAAGCTCCTGGGAGATGTTCGCGCCCACTACGACGGCGCCGGCCAGCGGCTGGCGGTTGGGGACACCCCGCATCTCGCGCTGTCCTCGGGCATCCTCCACGAGGTGGCGAACGACCTCCATCTCGGAGACCAACGAGTCGTCAACGCGCTCGGGCTGCGAGATCGGAAACCGTGCCAGGTGCACCGAGTTGGGGGACCCCGGGACCGGCTGACTCAGCTCGGAGTAGATCGCCTCAGAGATGAAAGGTGCGAAGGGGGCCAACATTAGCGCGGTGTGGCACAGCACCTCCCAGAGGGTGCTGAACGCCTCGGCAGCCTCCTCCGGGGCGCCTCTAAAGCGCGGTCGGGAGCAGCGCAGGTACCAGGTGCTGGTGTCGTCAACCAGCGCTTCGATGGCTCGGCAGGCGCTGTGCGCGTCAAAGGAGTCGAGGTGGGCGCCCACCCCCCTGACGGTCATCTCCAACCGGGCCAGAATCCACCGATCCAGCGGGTTTCTACTCACCTTTCGGGGCCCAGCAGGACTCCAGCCGGCAAGGTTGCCATAGGTGACCAAGAAGCTCTGGGTGTTCCAGAGGACGTTCAAGAAGCGGACCGCGCTCTCAGACACCCGCTGAGCGGAGATGCGGTACTCCTGGCCGACAGTGACGGTGGTGTAGAACCACCACCGGAGCGCATCGGCTCCAGTCTTGGACAGCAATTCCCAGGGATCGACGACATTGCGCCGCGACTTGGACATCTTGCGGCCGCGCTCGTCGACTACCAAACTGGGCACCACCACGTTGCGGTAGGCGGGCTGGTCGAAGAGCATCACCGACTCCGCGAGCAGGGTGTAGAACCACCCCCTGGTCTGGTCGAGCGCCTCCGAGATGTAGTCTGCGGGGTGGCCCAGGCGGAACCGCTCCTGATTCTCGAAAGGATAATGCCACTGGGCATACGGCATCGCCCCGCTGTCATACCAGCAGTCGATCACCTCCGGGACCCGCCGCATCACCCCTCCGCAGGAGCAGGGAAGGGTGACCTCGTCGATGAACGGCTTGTGAGGGTCCGTGCCCTCCGGAAGCCCGAGCTCCAGGAAGCTGCCAACGCACTGCTCCCTGGCGCAGTCCGGGCAGACCCAGATCGGAAGTGGAGTGCCCCAATAGCGCGCTCTGGAAAGGTTCCAATCCTGGAGCGTCTCCAGCCAGTTCCCCATCCGGCCGTCGCGAATGTGCGAGGGCACCCACCGGACCTCGGAGTTGTGCTTCAGCAGCTCCTGCTTGACGGCGGTGGTCCTGATGAACCAGGAGTCCAGGGCGTAGTAGAGCAGCGGCGTCTCGCAGCGCCAGCAGAAGGGGTAAGTGTGCAAGACCTGCTCCTGCCTGTAGAGCAGGCCGCGCTGCCGCAGGTCCTCCTGGATCACCGGATCGGCCTCCTTGAAGAAGAGACCCGCGTAGGGCTCGACGAAGGGCAGGAATCTGCCGTCAAGCCCCACCGTGTGCATCACCTCGAGCCCCTCCTCCTGGCAGAGGCGAAGGTCATCGGCTCCATAGACCGCGGAGGTGTGGACGATCCCTGTCCCCTCCTCGGTGGAGACGAAGTCGGCCTCCAGGACCCGCCAGCCCCGCTCCTGAAAGGGGAGGAAGGGGAAGAGGCGCTGGTAGCGCAGGCCGATCAGGTCCGCGCCGGTCAGCTCCTCCTCCACCTCATAGCCGCCCTGTAGCACCTCGGTGCGCGCCTTTGCAAGGATGAGGCGTTCGCCGCCCTGCCTGACCTTGACGTAGGAGATGTCACGGCCGACCGCCAGAGCGAGGTTGCCGGGCAGAGTCCAGGGAGTTGTGGTCCAGGCCAAAAGGCTGGTGTCCGGTTCGTCCGCCAAGCGGAAGCGGATCGTGACCCCAGGGTCGGGGGTGTCGTCCCGATAAGCCCCAGGCTGGCCCAGCTCGTGGCTGCTCAGCGAGGTCTGGCACCGCGGACAGTAGGGCGCAACCCGGTACCCGCGATACAGCCAGCCCTTGTCAAAAATCTGCTTCAGGCTCCACCAGACGGATTCGATATATGACGCGTCATAGGTCCTGTAGGCATGCTCCATGTCGAGCCAGAACCCAATCCTGTTGGTCAGCTTCTCCCATTCGTCGATGTACTCCATGACGCTGGAGCGGCAGAGTCGATTGAACTCCTCTACACCGAACTCCTCGATCTCCTGCTTGGAGCGGAGCTTGAGGCTGCGCTCCACCTCCAGTTCGACGGGGAGGCCGTGGGTGTCCCAGCCACCACGCCGCTCAACGCGCCTACCTTGCATCTGCTGGTATCTCAGGAAGCAGTCCTTGAAGGAGCGGGCGAGGATGTGGTGGACCCCCGGCATGCCGTTGGCGGTCGGCGGCCCTTCGTAGAAGACAAAGGGACTCCCGCCACGATTCTGCTCCAGCCCCTGCTCGAATACCCTCTCTCTGTGCCAGCGCAGAAGCACCTCCTCTTCCATAGCCGGAAGGTTGAGGTGGGGCGGCAGCGGTTCAAAGACCGGCATGGCGGCGTGCTCCCATCATCTGGTGAAGGCTGCTCCCGCCAGGATGGGAGCGAGCAGACGAGCGCGGAGTGTGAGTCCGCTTGGCCTCAAGTATGCAATACCCAACCCGCCGCAAGTAGGGACCAGCGGGCAGCGGCCTCGGCCGAGAACTCCAAGGAGCAGGTACGATGGCGTCCTTTGGAGGGGTGCGGCCATCCCCGATCCTGATCAGGATCTCTCCCGGTCGGCGTCCAACAAGCAGGAGATCATGCGGTGACCAGCCAAGAGGACAACGACCAGCCACCCGAAGCCCCCATCGTCTGGGGGCCCGGGGTTGAGCTGTTCTTCGAAGACTTCTACGAGGGGCAGCGCTTTGAGCTGGGCACAAAGCGCATCTCGGAGGAGGAGATGCTGGCGTTCGCACGGCTGTACGACCCCCAACCGTTCCACGCAGACCCCACGACCGCTGCGGAGACCGTCTTTCGCGGCCTAATCGCCAGCGGATGGCAGACCGCGGGTATCTGGATGCGCCTCTACTGCGACGGGGTGCTTCTCAAGGCGTCCAGCCTGGGGTCGCCGGGGGTGCAGGACCTTCGCTGGCTGGCCCCAGTCAGACCGGGAGACCTCCTTCGAGGGTCGGTTGAGGTCACCGGGATAAGGGCTTCGGCGCGCCACCCGGAGCGGGGAACAGTCGTCATTCGCGGAGAGCTGCGCACGGATTCCGGAGAGGTCAAGATGCGGCTCACCGCCTGGGGCCTATTCGCCCGCCGTCCGGATCAACTGCTGAAGTAGCCAGCCGAGGGCTGTCTTGTTCCGCGAGCTGGTGGACCCTCATCCCGCAGCTCCCGCACTGCGCGCTGAGCGCAGATCCAGC
Source organism: Candidatus Dormiibacterota bacterium (assembly GCA_027313505.1). Lineage (GTDB taxonomy): Bacteria > Chloroflexota > Dormibacteria > Aeolococcales > Bog-877 > AG-12. The sequence continues at coordinate 56,522 of DAHVDN010000002.1, read as the reverse complement.
TTGACCGAGTTGGCTCCAGGTGAGTGGTCGCTCCTGGCTCGGAACCTGGGGCTGTTTGCCAGCGAGCCCTACCTTTGCGCCGTTGAACGTTCGTCCTTTGCCCCGACCACCTATCTGCTGCTCCGCGACGGCACGGGTAGGCTCCGCGCCGGGATCCCCTGCTACCTCTGGGATGGTGGGTTGGACCCCGCTCTGGACAACTACGAACCCTTTCGAATGGGCGGGCGCTGGGTGCTCTCAAAGCGCGCCAGGCAAGAGCTGTGGCGCCCCACCTTGCTGGTGGGCTCGCGCTCCGGCTACCGAACCTCCTTCATCCTCGACCAAAACTGGGAAGGCGGGACGGTAGAACTGGTCACGCGGCTGGCACAGGAGGTTGCGGTGCTGGCCGAGGAGGTTGGCGCTCAGAGCGTCGGCTGGATGTGGCTGTCCCCTAATGCGGCTTCCCATGTGGCACGGTGCCTGGAGTTCCCCGAGGACCTTGTGCTCGGCGGACCCAACTGCTCCATTCCACTTCCGGCCCCCTCCTTCCAGCGATACCTCGAGGGGCTGAGTTCGTCAAGGCGCAAGTCAGCCCGTAGGGAGATGCAGCGGTTTGCCACCTCCGGGCTGACGGTTGAGAGAAGGCTCCTGTCTGAGTGCGCCGAAGAGGTGGTTCCGCTGGCCGCCAACCTGCAGCGCCGCTACGGGCACCAGACCGACAGCGCGGTGCTCTCGGCCGAGCTTCGGGTCCAGTCCGAGCTGCTGGACCAGCGGAGCACTGTTCTGGTCTGCCGCGACCGGGGACGTGCGGTCGGCTTTTCGCTGCTCTACCGTTGGGAGGATGTGCTCTACGGAAGAATGGCTGGCTTCGACTACCAGACGGGGGGACGGGCCGGCGCCTATTTCAACCTAGCGTTCTATGAGCCGATCCGGCTCGGCTATGAGCTGGGGGTTGGTCGGTACCACCTGGGAATGGCGGCATGGCAGGCAAAGGTCATGCGGGGAGCGATCCTGGAGCCCGCCTGGATCCTCGTCTGGCCGCCGCCCAGGGTCCGGGGCCCGTGGCGCCGGGCGATTGCGCGCCGCAGAGGCACTCCCGGAGAGGCCGAATGGTGGGCTGAGCAATTCCCAGGCCAGATCGACCTCGCCTCAGACTGGCGCTGGACCTACAGCGGTCTCCTTGGACAGACCGAAGGGTAACGGTATCCACAAATTGCGGGCCGGCGCCTAACCTCAGACCGGCCCGTCACCTCTGGTCCCGCAGGAAGGCCGGGATGTCGATGTCCTCGTAGGCCGGACCCTCCTCGCGGAGCGGAGGACGTCGCACCGCCTCCGGAAGTGGCTCCTGCAACTCCTGGGGCCGTGTCGCCCGATACTTCTCCGCCAGGGCCTGGTTCACCTGCGGACCTGACGCGAACCCTGTCGCGATGACCGTGATCTTGACATCGCCACCCATGCGGTCGTCCAGGACAGCCCCGAAGATGATGTTGGCGTTGGAGTCGGCGTTCTGGCGGATCATGTCGCACGCCTCGGTGACCTCGTGAAGGGTCAGGTCGGGGCTGGCTGTGATGTTCAGCAGAATCCCCTTGGCCCCCGAGATGGAGGTCTCGAGCAGCTGGCTGGAGACCGCGTCCCGGGCGGCGTCCTGGGCTCTGTTGTCCCCACTGCCGTAGCCGATTCCCATCAGCGCGGCGCCCTGACCGGACATGATCGCCTTGACGTCGGCGAAGTCCAGATTGATGAGGCCCGGATACACGATGAGGTCGGAGATCCCCTGGACTCCCTGGCGGAGCACATCATCCGCCTTGCGGAAGGCGTCCACCATGGTTGTGCGCCGGTCGGTCACCGCGATCAGACGGTCGTTGGGGATGGTAATGAGAGTGTCGACCCTTCCCGAGAGGCCCTCGACGCCGCGGTCGGCGGAGTCAGCCCGTCGCCGGCCCTCGAAGCTGAAGGGCTTGGTCACCACTCCAATCGTCAGCGCCCCGCTGGAGCGCGCGATCTCGGCGATGATGGGGGCGGCGCCGGTGCCCGTGCCTCCACCCATCCCTGCAGTCACGAAAACCATGTCGGAGTCGTGCAGGATGCTGGCCAGCTCGTCTCGGGACTCCTCGGCGGCATTCTCCCCGACCTCGGGGTCGCCACCCGCTCCCAGCCCCCGAGTCACCTTGCGCCCAATATGGATTTTGGTAGGAGCCTCTGAGGCGTCCAGCGCCTGCCGGTCGGTGTTGACCGCGATGAAGTCAACGCCCCGCAGCTTGGCGCGGAT